>JACZXM010000072.1 GCA_022571615.1 Acidobacteriota bacterium
GGGACCGTCGCGGACGCTACCGTTAGCAGGTCCCGATCGAGCTCCAGCGACCACCCCAGGTCCGCCAACACATCGAAGCCCAGCACCCCGTCGCCAGGGCCGGGCTGGCGGACGACCCCGACGACCTGACCGCCGAAGGTCGAGGCTCCGAGCCGAAGCGTCACCAGCGCTTGGAGCGAGCTGAGCGAGATGACGCTGCCTCCCGCCACCTCCGCCGCCCCGGCCGCTACCGCCAGCTCCGGGGTCATCGTGGTACGGGCGACATCCAGTGCCAACCGGAACCGCGCGGCGACCCCGTTCACCCTCAGCGGAACCATCACGACACGGTCCGCCTCGCGTTCCAACCGAATCGCGTCCACGCCTCCGGCCCAGCCCCGGGGGCCTCCGACGCCGGAGATCTGTCCCGATTCGATTCCGGGGCGTGCAGCGACCAGCGCCTCCGCCTGGGCGCGATCCGTTCTCGCCAGGGCACGATTGGGTTCGGCGTCGGCCGCGGCCAACAGGTTCTCAGTCGCCGCGCCCAGATCGCCGGCTGCTCGTGCGATGCCGGCCAATAGCCGATGCGCTCGCGCCGCTGAGGAGGCATCGCGTGCTGCTTCCTGGGCCAGCGAGCGCGCCTCCTCCCAATGCCCCCGCGAAGCCGCGGCCCGTGCCAGACCGAGTTTGCCCTCGGGCACACCATCCACGCTGCCGCGGCGAAACATCGCTTCGGCCTCGAGCAAGTCGCCGGCGCGCCAGCGCACCCGTCCCAACATCGCCTGCGCCTCAGGACCTGGAACACGCCGTTCGTATCGGACCGTGAGGTCCGCCGCCAGATCGAGGTTGTCGGCGGCCAGTTCCTGCTGGATCCTCGCCTCGGTAACGACCAGCCGCTGGTTGTTGAGGCTGGCGGCTTGCAGCGAACAGCCGCTATGGATCAAAGCGACGATGAGCAACGCGGTCGCAACCCGCCCGAGCCCGCCGCGGCAGCGTGCCGGGATGACGGACCGCAGGCAGAGGTTTCGTGGCTCCCCGCAGCCAATGATATATTCAGTCCGTACAGGGAGGAACATGAAGATCGATAACTACTTGTCTCGGTGGCAGGAGTTCCATGAATGGTCGGTTTCCAATCGACCGGATATCCTGGAGTCGGTAGAAACGCTGGGCAGCAAACTGCGCGACTCTATCAGCCAGTATCGGCAGGCGACGGATCCGGATCAACGGCACCAGCGCATGGAGCTGATCAAACAGCACTACGACCGTGTGGTCCAGTGGCACATGCACGAGATCTTGTCCAAACTCGACGGCGAGCCCTGACGCTCATGCTCCACCCGCAGCCCTGGCGGCCCGCTCAAGCCTATGGGCAAGCTCCTTGATTGCTTGACGCTGCGGAAAGCTGAGCTGCGCGCCGGCCTCCGATTCCAGGCGCCGAAGCCGACGGGCAGCTTCGGTGGCCACCTCACAGAGCTCGCTCACGGCCTGGTCGCCTGGCGGGCTCGCCGTGGCGACCGCTGCCGCCGATTGCTCCCGTACCCAGCTCTCGAGCTCGGCCGGCTCGAAGCGGACGTTGAACCCGAGCTTGCGATGCGGAACGCGGCCGGTTCGGACCCATTCGTACAACGTCTTGGGACGTATTCCGAGGTACTCGGCTGCCTGGTCGATCCGCCACAGCGCGGTGCCGGGTTCTGGGGTCATGGCGGGCTCGGGTTTCGAGTTCGTAGAAACATTGGCGACAAGCTGGCGCGCCGCCACCTCATTCATCGAACCAGACGCTACCTTCGAGCGCCACGCGTGACAAGCGGCATGAGTGCGGGCCGTCGGCAACGCGCTCCCTGCGTGCCCCTGCCTGGCCTGCTATACTCGACAAGTCTTTCAGCTATTGTCTTGACCTCGCGGCCCACGAATCCCACCGATGCTCGAACCGCTGCCAGCGTCAGGCCCTCGTCGCCTGCTACCCACCGACGTGCTTCGGCGCGAACATCGCCAGATCGAAGAGCGCCTGGCCGTGCTATCGGCGGCGCTTGAAGCTCTCGGTGATCGTGGCGCCGATCCAAAGATCCTCGATCGAATCGAGGAGGTGGCCAGCTACATCGATCACGAGATGTCTGTCCACCACCGCAAGGAGGAAGAGGGACTGTTCCCTCTCCTGGCGCGCATCCTCGATGAGGATCTGCACCTGGACGGCCGCGTCGCCGATCATGAGGATCTCAGCATCATGAACGGCAAGTTCAAGGAGGCGCTCGAGGAATGCCGCGACCAGGGCCACGAAGACGCGCACTTCGCGGCGCAGATGCTCAAAGGTTACGGTCTGTACATCGTGCACCTGGTGCTCGAGCACCTGCTCAAAGAGGATCAGATCCTGTTTCTCGTGGCCGATCGCTATCTCACCGACGAGCAGCAGGCCGAGATCTTCGAGCACTTCCGCAGGATCGAAGCCGAGGTCGACTGACCAACGGCTCTTCTGTCTCTAGCAGGCCGTGGTGGAAGTGTGATGGGTCTGGTTATACCGCCACGGGTGCAGATGCAAGGCGACGCGACGTCGGCGCACCGTCAGCCTTGCGACGGCGATGCCAAGATCGCCGTCGTGATGACCGTCTTGGAGCGAGGACGATGAGACAGCCCGAGGTAAGGACCCTTCCGGTGCGGGGCATGCACTGCGCCTCGTTGTGCCACCAGCGTCAGCCAGGCGCTCTGCAAGCTATCCGGAGTTGCCAACGCCGCGGTCAACCTCGCCACCGAGCGCGTCCGCATTGCCTACGACCCAGACCGAGTCAACGACGACGACCTGGTGAGCGCGGTGGCGGCCGCCGGCTTCGAGCTGGTGCAGGAAGCCAATAGCCAGGCGGGCGCCAACTCGGGCGCCCCCGCAACCGACCGCGCCCAGCTGCGGGAAGCGCAGGGACGGTTGTTTTTCGCCTGGCTCTTCACCTTGCCGATCATGCTGATCATGGCGGCAAGCTGGGCCTTCGGCAGTCCATGGCCGAGTCCCCTGTTGCACAAGCTATTGATGATCGTGCTGGCGTTCCCGGTCTTGTTCACGGTCGGTAGCGAAACGATGCGGTTCGCGCTGGGCGCGGTGCGAAGAGGCGCGGCGAACACGGACGTGCTGATTGCTCTTGGAACGCTCGCTGCCTACTCGACCGGAGTTCTGGCCCTGTTCACTCCTGTGGCCAGCTTGGCGGGGGTGGCGGCGATGATCATGTCGTTTCACCTCACCGGGCGCTTTCTCGAGGCGCGCGCCAAAGGACGGGTGTCGGGGGCCATCCAGCGCCTGCTCGAGCTCGGCGCCAAGCGGGCGCGGGTGTTGGTACGGGGCGAAGAGCTCGACGTGCCGATCGAGCAGGTGCAGGTGGGAGACCTGCTGGCCATCCGACCGGGGGAGAAAATACCGACCGATGGTGAGGTGCTGGAGGGGACCAGCGCTGTCGACGAATCGATGGCAACCGGCGAGCCCATTCCGGTGACCAAAGAGCCCGGCGACGTGGTCATCGGTGCGACCGTCAATCAGAACGGACGCCTGCTCGTGCGGGCAACACGTGTCGGCGCCGACACCTTCCTGGCGCAGGTAGTGCGGCTGGTGCAAGAGTGCCAGACCACCAAGGTACCGATCCAGCAGCTGGCCGACAGCGTCACCGCGATCTTCGTACCGGCGGGATTGCTCGTCGCAGCCGGGACCTTCCTGGTGTGGGTCCTGTTTCCCGACACCATGGGGGGTCTCGTCGATGCCGCCGCATCGGTGCTCCCGTGGGTCAACCCGGAGCTGGGCGCAGTGTCGCTGGCGATCTTCGCCACCGTCGCCGTGCTCGTGATCGCCTGTCCGTGCGCGCTCGGTCTGGCCACACCCACCGCCCTGACGGTCGGCACCGGCAAGGGCGCCGAGGCCGGGATCCTGTTCCGGAGCGGGGCGACGATCCAGACTCTGGTCGACTGTGATGTCGTGGTCTTCGACAAGACCGGAACGTTGACCGTCGGGCGCCCGGAGGTCACCGACATTCACCCGGCCGCGTCCGTGCCGGACAACGAGCTATTGGTGACCGCCGGTGCGGTGGAGAAGCTCTCGGAGCATCCACTGGCCGGCGCAATCGTTGCCGCCGCCAAGTCGGGAGGGCTCCGGCTGCCGATCGCGAGCGACTTCGAGGCGGTGCCCGGAGGCGGTGCCCGAGCCCGTGTCGAGGGCGAGGAGGTGCTGGTCGGAAGCCCGGCCTTCGTACAGCAAGCAGGAATCGAGCTGGCGCAGTTACAGGATACCGCCGAGGCGATCGAGGCCGCAGCACGCACGGTTGTGGCGGTCGCTCGCAACGGCAAGCTCGTAGGGCTGCTCGGTATCTCGGATCCGCTCAAGCCGGACTCCGCGGCTGCGGTTGCCGAGCTCCGCGGTCTCGGCCTCGAGGCCTGGATGCTGACCGGCGACAACCACCGCACAGCCGCTGCGGTCGCCCAGCAGGCCGGGATCGAGAACGTCGAGGCCGAGCTCCTTCCCGACCAGAAGCTCGACTTGATCCGGAAGCTCCAGGACGAGGGACGCCGGGTGGTAATGGTGGGCGATGGCATCAACGATGCGCCCTCGCTGACGCAAGCTCACGTCGGCATCGCCATCGGCAGCGGCACCGATATCGCCATCGAAGCCGCCGACATCACGCTGGTGCGCGGCAACCTCGCAGGCGTGTCCCAAGCGGTCCGCCTGGCACGCGCTACCTTCCGGACCATCCGCCAGAACCTGTTTTGGGCCTTCTTCTACAACTTGATCGCCGTTCCCATCGCCATGCTCGGCTTGCTCCACCCGGTCATCGCCGAGATCGCGATGGCGTTCTCGTCGCTCACGGTGGTAGGCAACGCGCTGCGGTTGCGCCAGCACAGGATCTGACCGGTCCACGCGAGGCTGGCTGAGCTCACTGCATAGTGGCCGGGGCTACTCTTGCGGCAAGGTCCACATCTCGATCCGGATCTTCACCTTGTCGGCGACCTTCACGACCCCGCCCATCGAGATCGGATCGATGCCGAAGTCGCGCTGCTTGATCTCCAATTGCCCGCTGAACAGGCGGAACTGCTGGATCTTCCGAACCCAGACGTCGACCTTGACCGGGCGGCTAATGCCCAACAGCGTGAGCTGTCCGTGCACCCGCAGTCGGTTGTCGCCGCGCGCCTCGACGCGCTCCGAACGGAATTCGAGGAGAGGGTGCTGCTCGGTATCGAGTACCTCCGGACCCAGCATCCGGGTTTGGATCTCCGGGATCTCCGTTTCGTTCGGCCCCTCCTGCTTCAGGCGCGCGCGACGGCGGGCGGTCTCGGTGTCGATCACCAGCTCGAGGGCCGAGACCACGATCTCGATGCTCGAGCGCTCCGGCGCCTCCGGATCGTAGCGCACCGTCGCCTTCCAGCCGGTGGCGAGCACCCCGTGTTCGTGACCGAGGAACCCCAGCAAGCCCGCCCGACCCGTGGTGGCGACGATGTAGGAGCGCGCGGTGTCTACCGTCAGCTGCTCTTGACCTAGCGGAGCCGCCAGACTCGAAAACGCCGGCAACAGCATCGTCCCCAGCAGGGCTGCTAAAGCGCGGTGTTGCCAACCCATGTTCGGTCCTCCTACCAGCGGAATAGAAACGTCTCGGCAACCATACCCGGCCCGAAGCCGACCGCAACGGCGGGCGTCGGTGCCGATTCTCGCAGCAGGGTCTCGAGGATGAACGCGATGGTCACCGATGACATGTTGCCGTAGTGGGCCAGCACCGACCGCGAAGCGGCCAGCTCACCTCGCTCCAGTCCGACTGCATCCTCGAATGCCGACAGCACGCGCGGCCCTCCGGGATGCACTGCCCAGGTGACGACATCGGCCATGTCCATTCCTTGTGCCCCTAGCCATTCCTGCAGCCAGAGACCGACGTGCCCGCGGATGAGCTTGGGCACGGAGGGATCCAGCGTCATCTCGAACCCGTGGTCTCCGATCCGCCACGACATGGCCTGCTCCGAGTCGGGCAGCAGTCTGGAGCCGTGCGCCATGATCTCCAGCAACGGCGCGGCACCATCGTCACCCCGGCACACCATGGCAGCGGCCCCATCGGCGAACAGGGCGTTGGCCACCAGTTTTTGCCCGTCCCAGCCGTAGTGAAAGTGCAGGCTGCACAGCTCCACCGCAACCACCAGAACCCGAGCGGTCGGATCCGAGGCCACGATCGGGCTTGCCACCGCGAGCGCGTTGAACATCCCGTGGCAGCCCATGAAGCCCACATGTGTCCGGCGCACTTGCGGCGAGAGCCCCAGCTTGGGGATCAGCCGCACGTCGACCCCGGGGGCGAAGAAGCCGGTGCAGGAGACGGTGATCAGGTGACTGATCTGCGGCGCATCGATCGCCGCCCTCGCGAGGGCCTGGCGAGCGGCGGCGGCGGCCAGCTTGGCGGCGTGCGCCTCGTAGCGTTGCATCCGCATCGCGGTGCTGGGACCGTGGTCTCGATCCCCTCGGCGAGGCGGATAGAACTGCTGGCGATCCGCGCTCGTGCCCGGCTCCAGGATCACGCTGTGGCGCCGCTCGACGCCGGAGCGCCGGAATAGGCCCGCCAGCAGCTTCTCGCGACGCTCTGTGTCGCAGACCATCGGCGCGCTCACACCAACCGCCTCGGCCTGGGAGATGGACCCCTCAGGAACGACGGTCGCCAATCCCACCACCTTCATGACGAGCCCTCCTCCGGCGCGCTCGCGGCCCCGCCGCCCGGCACAAGCCAGTCGATCATCCGCGGTCGCCACGCCGCTATCCCGAGACCGATCTCGACGAGCCGGGGCCGCGCCAGGGCGGCGCTAACCATGCGGCTTCGAAGCTGCAGCCGCCTCATCCTGCGCCTCTGGACGCGGGCCCATCGGCGTGCCAGGCGCGGGCTCCAATGGCCGGCCAGTTGCCGCGCTGCGTCGCCGGCGCTCTGCCCGGACTGCAGCGCCCAGCCGATCCCCTCGCCGGTAAACGGCTCCCAGAACCCGGCCGCATCCCCGACCGCCACCACCCGGACTCCCCTAACCGGCGGGCGGCGAGCACGCAATCGCGGCGTTCCGCGCCAGCCATCAGGCGCGCCGATCCTCGGCAATCCGACCTGTTGCAGGATGGTGTCGACGACTTCCCCTGCTGCTCCTCGCTTCCCGAGCGCTGTCGCCGATACCGCCGCCGCGACGTTGAGTCGTCCATCGGCAAGCCGCACCAGCCCCACGTATCCATCCGATCCGGCTGCCATGGTCACCGTTCCGCGCTCGTATCCGGCCGGCACCGAGCTCAGGACGCGGCCCAATCCGACTCGGGCCAGCATAGGGATCGATGCTCTCGCACCGCCTTGTCGCTCCGGCACCGCCAGACCGCTGGCCAGAATCACCAGACGGGCGCTGACCTCGATCTCCCCCTCGACACCGATCAGCCGGACCCTACGCATCCCCTTGGTGAGGTTGCCGATCTCGGCGCGAGTCCGCGTTGTGACACGAACCCCGCGCGCCCTCACGACGTCCAGGAACGCAGCGTCGAGCCGCTCCCGGGACAGCGCGCGACCGCCTGGCAAGGCCAGACGGACTGCGCGACCACCGGCCCGGATGTGCACCGCGCTCAGCTCCACCCCCAGGTCCGAAGCCCCCAGATCCAGACCGCAGTGCCGCAGCATCGCGAGGCTCGACGGATTCAGGCAACAACCACACACCTTGTAGCGCGGGAACGCGGCACGCTCGACAAGGAGCACTTTCAACCCGCCCGCAGCGGCAGCGATGGCCGCCGCGCTACCGGCCGGTCCTGCTCCGACGACAATCACATCCCAGCACGTTCCGACGCGCGCCGCCACGTTCCCCGACCGAGCGCTGAGCATCATGCCGGCCGTGCAGTCAGCATCCACCGCGACGGCCAGCGGCGCTGTATCCGGACGGATCCGAGCGCCGCCTGCCGCGCCAACTCCGCGACCTCGGTGGTGCTGAAGGCCGACCGCACCGACCGGGGTCCGTCCACGTGAACGACCCGGGAACGACTCAGTAGACGCGTTCCAAGCAGCGCCAGCAGATAGCCCGTCGGGCTGCGAATCAGGTCGTCGATGATCAGGAGGCCGGGGCTCGCGGCCGCCATTGTTCGCAGCAACCGTACGGCGTCGCTATCGTCCAGATGATGCAGGAACAGGGAGCTCATCACTACATCGTAGCCGCCCTCGAGCCTCCCGGTCAGGACATCGCCCTGTTCGAAGCGCACCGAAGCTCGCTCGCACTCTGCTTTCTCCCTGGCTCGCTCGATCGCCAGTCCGCTGATATCGATCCCTTTTATTTGTGCCTGCACGCCGGCCCGTCGCGCCAGCGACCATAGTGCGATCGTCACGTCGCCACCACCACACGCGACATCGAGCAAGCGCAGCCGCTGGGGCCGTCCGAGGGCCCGGTTGAGGGCGCGCCATACGGCCATTGCCGTCCGTGACACGGCGTTGACTCGTGCCAATCCGTCCAGCGCGCGCCGATGGGCGGTGGGATCGAGCCCGGGCTGGTCCATGACCTCCGGCAGCCGCTGGCGCCTCGCGAGCAAGTCCACCTTGATCCTCCTTGATACGATATTGACATGGATGCACGCGATACGGATTTCTTGACCGCGATCGAGAGCGAGGTTCTGGTCGGCGATGGCGCCATGGGAACCTATCTGCACGAGTCTGCCGGGATTCCTCTCGATCGCTGCTTTCCGGAGCAGAACCTGTCGGATCCCCAGCTCGTGGAACGGGTCCACGTCGAGTACTTCGCGGCCGGAGCTCGCGTCCTGCGCACCAACACGTACGGGGCCCACCGACTGGCACTCCGCAGGTTCGGGCTCGAGTCCAACCTCCGCAAGATCAATATCCACGGCGCCCGCCTTGCGCGCCAGGCGAGCGAACACCGTGCCTGGATCGTCGGCAGCATCGGGCCGATCGGCCGCCCCCTACGACCCGTTGGCCTGATCTCCTACCAGCAGGCCGTCGATGCCTTTCGCGAACAGGCGGAGCTGCTCGCCGAGGGCGGCGTGGACGCTATCATGCTCGAGACAATCGCCAACCTCGATGAGATGCGGGCCGCGATCGAAGGCGTCCGAGCCGGCTGTGACTTGCCGGTGGTCGCACTCAAGACCTTCACCGAGGACGGCGTCACCCTGATGGGCGAGTTCCCCGGCGAGGTGGTACAGGCCCTCACCGAGATGGGTGCCGATGTGGTCGGGGCCAACTGCTCGATCGGTCCGCACGGCTACGCCGCCGTCATCAAGCGCATGGCGCTCGTGTCCGAGCGCCCTCTGGCGGTGTTCCCGACCGCCGGGGCGCCGCTCCGCGAGGGGCCAACGGTCCACTACCCGGCGCGACCGGAATACGTGGCCGCGTACGCGCGACGATTCGCCAACCTCGGAGCCCGGCTCATCGGCGGCTGTTGCGGCCACACTCCAGAGCACATCGCAGCGATTGCCGTCGAGCTCGATGGCTCGCTCGGCAACAGCAACAGCCCGCTGGGCGTCGCGGTAGCGCTCGTCGGGACAGGTAGACATCAGCCAGGCGGCGCTTTGGTAAGCCCGACCGAGTTCGGGGTCGAGGCGAATCGCGGTGCGATAGTCTCGCGCAGCCTGAGCGAAATAA
>JACZXM010000073.1:0-7550 GCA_022571615.1 Acidobacteriota bacterium
AGGGCATCGCGTAGATCGTCATCCCAGTTGCGCGACGCGTCGACGAGGTTCCGTTCGACGAAGGTCGCGTCCGCAGGATTGAGCCCCAGCGCCGAGAAGTAGCCGGCGGCGTTGGAGCGGGGGTGGTCCGCTGTGCAGCATGCCGACAAGGCCTCTCGCACACTCAGTGCAGGACAGGTCGTGGAACTCGAGCTCCGGTACCGGGCGCCGGACTTCGGGCTCGAGCCGGAGCCGATCCCGCTGTCCATCCTGTACGCCGACGATGACCTGGTAGTGATCGACAAGCCCGCCGGCATGGTTGTTCACCCGGCGCCAGGCCACCCGACGGGCACGCTGGTACACGCGCTCCTGTACCACTTCGGCGACCGCCTCTTGGCGCTCAGCGACACCACCCGCCCGGGCATCGTTCATCGCCTCGACAAGGGCACCACCGGAGTCATCCTAGCGGCGATGACCGATCAGGCCCACACAGCGCTCCAGCGCCAGTTTGCCGAGCGCACCGTCCTCAAGCACTACGACGCCTTGGTGTACGGCCGCCCAGCGCAGCCACGAGGCAGCATCGACACGCCGCTCGGACGTGATCGGAACGATCGCAAGAAAATCTCCGTTAACACGGGGCAGCCGCGCGACGCCCGCACCGACTGGAAGCAACAGGAGGCGTTCCCCGGATTGACCCTGTTGCGGGTGCGACCACGGACCGGTCGCACGCATCAAATCCGGGCGCACATGGCGCACCTACGCCATCCGCTCGTGGGCGACGAACTGTACGCGGGACGCCAGTGGAAAGGCATTCCCGAGCGAGGAGTCCGAAGCGCGCTGGCGCGGTTCGGCCGGCCCGCGCTGCATGCTCGCAGCATCGAATTCGACCACCCGACCAGCGGTGAGCGGCTCCGATTCGAAGCCCCGCTGCCCGCCGATCTGGAACAGTTGCTGGCTCTGTTACGGCACTGGCGAGAGCGCGATTCGCGGCCCTCGGGCGACGATCGAGCCTGACATCGGGCCCCTGGTTGCGTGATAGAATTCACGGTTTCCGATCTTCAGGAGCCGCGTTACGGACGCACAGGTCGCGACAAGGAATCGTAGCCGGTCCGGCCGCGTCCGTGCGAAGTCACCCCGGATAGAGGAAGGTTTGCATGGCCAAGTTCGCCACCGAGGATCTGCGCAACGTAGGCGTCGTGGGGCACGGCGATACCGGCAAGACAACGCTGGTGTCGGCGTGCCTTTTCACTGCCGGGGCCGTCAGCCGGCTGGCGCGAGTCGAGGATGGTCACACCACGACCGATTTCGACGAGGAAGAGATTGCGCGGCAGATCTCCATCGCTGCCGCCACGGCACATTGTGATTGGAAGAGAAAGCAGATCACATTCCTGGACACGCCGGGATACGCGGTGTTTCGCGCCGAGGCCAAGGGGGCGCTCCGGGTCGCCGATGGCACGATCGTAGCGGTCGATGCCGTTTCGGGACCGGAGGTGATGACCGAGAAGGTCTGGGAGTACCTGCGGGACTACGAGGTTCCGGCGATTCTGGTTATCAATCGCCTGGACCGTGAGAACAGCTCTTTCGAGCGCGCGGTCGAGTCCTGCGTCGACTCTTTTGGCCGTGAGGTCGTCGCCCTACAGCTGCCGATCGGCGAGGCTCACGACTTCATCGGAGTAATCGACCTGCTCGAGATGAAGGCGTACACCTACCAGCGCGACGGCGACGGCAAGGGGACGGCGGGCGAGGTACCGGCGGAGCTGCAGGAGGCGGCGCAGGCGGCCCGTGAAGCGCTGGTCGAGATGGTTGCCGAGAGCAACGAGGACCTCATGGAGGCGTTCTTCGAGGAAGGCGACCTCACCTACGAGCAGCTCGTTGGTGGTATCCGCGATGCGGTCCACAAGATGCAGTTGTTTCCCGTCTTGTCCATGTCTTCCCTGCACAACATCGGTACCGACCGGGTGCTCGATGCCTGCACCGACCTGCTCCCGTCACCGGCGGATAGGCCACAGCTCGTGGGTCATCAGGACGACGTGCCGCAGTGGACGATGGCCGATTCCTCGGCACCGTTCGCCGCCTTCGTATTCAAGACCATGGCGGATCCGTTCGCCGGGCACATCAACCTGATGAAGGTGTTCGGCGGCACGGTGCAAGCGGACATGCACGTGGAGAATGCGCGAACCGGTTCCGACGAGCGCCTGAGCAATCTGTCGTTGCTCCAAGGAAAGAACCTCGAGCCCTTGGAGGAGGCCGTCGCCGGTCAGATCTGTGCCGTCACCAAGCTCAAGGACACCGGCACCTCGGACACCCTGCGCGCCAAGGGCAGCGATCTGATCATCGAGCCAGCCGTCTTTCCGCAGGCCGCAATCTCCTTCGCGGTGACGCCGCAAAGCAAGGGCGATGAAGAGAAGATCGGAGCCGCGATCGCCCGCCTGCTGGAGGAGGACCCCACTCTCAAGGTCGAGCGCGACCCGAGCACGCACGAACTGTTGCTCTCGGGTCTGGGACAACTGCACGTTGAGGTGACGCTCGCCAAGATGAAGCACCGGTTCGGCGTCAGCGCCACCCTGAAGCCACCGACGGTGCCGTATCGCGAGACCATTCGAATCCGGGCCGAAGCCGAGGGAAGGCACAAGAAACAGTCCGGCGGACGCGGGCAGTTCGGTGTCGCCAAGATTGCAGTGGAGCCCTTGCCGCGCGGCACCGGTTTCGAGTTCGAAGACAAGATCTTCGGCGGTTCGATCTCGCAGTCCTACCGGCCCGCCGTTCGCAAGGGCGTCGAGGAGATGGCGGCGCGCGGTGTGTTAGCAGGATTCCCGCTGGTGGACTTCAAGGTTTCGCTGCTGGACGGCAAGGAGCACTCGGTGGATTCGTCCGACATAGCGTTCAAGATCGCCGGTTCGTTGGCGTTCAAGGAGGCCGTGCCACTGGCCAAACCGATTCTTCTGGAACCGATCATGAAGGTCGAGATCAACGTCCCCGACGACAGCATGGGCGACGTCATGGGCGACCTCAACAGCCGCCGCGGCCGAGTACAGGGCATGGACCCGCGCAAGGGGCGTCAGGTTATCCACGCGGAGGTTCCGTTGGCAGAGATTCTTTCCTATGCGATTGATCTGAACTCGATCACCGGCGGTCGGGCCACCTACACGATGGAGTTCGCGCGCTACGAGGAAGTGCCGCCGAACATCGCGCAGAAGGTGATCGAAGACGCCAGACAAGCCCGCGAGGCTTAGCATGCGCCAGATACTCAGGCTCGTCCCCTTGTTCCTCGTCGCCACGGCGTTGCTTGCCTCGGCGCCGGCCGGGGCCGCCTCGGCGGGTTCACAGATCGTCCGCCAGCAGCTGGCCGAGCTGTTGGCTGTGGTGGCGCAGGAGCCGCTGATACAAGGCGAGACGGTCGAGGCGGCGGTCGAGATCAAGATCACTCCGGGTTATCACGTCAACGCCAACCCGCCGTCCGAGGACTGGCTCATTGCCACCGAGGTGTCGGTGCGCGGGCCGACGGGCATTGCGGTGCACAAGGCGTTCTACCCGCAGGCGCTGGAAAAGAAATTCGACTTCTGGGAGACGCCCTTGCGAGTGTACGAGGGCAACGTAGTGGTCGGAATGATCCTCGAGATCGCCGCCGATGCCCCGCTCGGTGACCGCGACCTCGAGATTCAGGTGCGCTACCAAGCCTGCAACGACGAGGCCTGTTTCGCACCTGTGGAAGCCAAGTACACGGTGCCGGTGACGATCGCGCCGGCGGGAACCGCTATCCGCGCGGCGTCCTCTCCGCTGCTGGATCGGGCCCCATTCGAGCGCGGCCAGCGCTAACGCTAGCAGGCCGTGGTGGGCAATGCGGCCGGGTGCCCCAGTGCAGCGCGACCGTGCCAAGGCTCAAGGCACGGTGGCCGACTTCGATGAAGCCGACGCGCTGGATCCGGGCTGCGAATTGCCCCGGTGTCTCCCAGGCATCGATGCTTCGATTCAGATAGTCGAAGGGGCTCGAGTCGCCGGTAAGCAACCTTCCGATGCGCGGCACCAGCGCCCGTGTGTACACACGATGTCCCCAGCGCACGGGAGCAAACCTCGGCTCACTGAACTCCAGGATCACAACTCGCCCGCCGGGTCGGAGAACGCGCAGAATCTCCTCCAGCACCTGGTCGAGAGCGGGCCTCACGTTACGCATCGCAAAGGCCGAGGTCACAGCGTCGAAACATGCCTCTTTATAGGGAAGCTGCTCGGCGCGCGCGACCTGGAAGCTGGTGCCCGAGGACAGGCCGGCGGTCGCGGCCTTGGCACGGGCAATCGCCACCATCCGAGGTGCGAAGTCGCAACCGCAGACCCGCCCGCCAGCGCGGGCGGCAGCCAGCGCGACATCACCGGTGCCGGTGGCAACATCGAGCACCGTGCCACGGGCACAATCGCCCAGCCGGCGAATCGCGGCACGCCGCCAGCCGCCATCGAGCCCCAGGCTCGCCCACCGGTTAAAGGCATCGTAACGGGGAGCGAGCTTATCGAACATCCGCTGCACCGCGACGGTAAACGAGCCACCGCTAGCGGCCACCTTGTCGGGGGCGATCTCGTGTCCCATCCTCGTAGCCTGCCAGAAAGCGGTGATACACGTCATCGCAGGCTAGCTTGTTAGGCAGCTCGTGGCCGAAGTCCGATGGGCGCCCCTGGAGGGATGGCGCAGCAGGAGGGGATGAGGTCGAGCACGTCCGTTCTGCTGGCCTCTTACCGTCAAGCCGTCTCGAGAGACCGGCCACAGCGCCAGGACGCGCTCGACCTCATCCCCTGCTGCGTTCCCTCCGCTTCGTCCGCCACCTTGGCGCTAGAATTTCACACCTACGAGCATGTACACCACACTCCAGCGGGACCCGCCGGCATCGTCACCCCTGCCAACGTCGGTGAGCCCGTGGTTGTACCGAAGATCGAGGGTGAGAGCACTAAACAACTCGTGAAACTCGAAGCTCACGCCGGCGGTCAGACCCCAGCCGAACGCCTCGATCAAATCGCTTGCCGGGACATCGACGACCTCACCGCCAGCGCGGATCTCGCGGGTGGCCGCCAGCTTGAACGCCGGGCTCGGACCCACTACGAGGTTCGTGTGCACACCCCTACGACCGCCCGGATACCACTTCAGCAAGACCGGGAATTCCAGATAGTTGACCCCGAGCTTGGTCGTCAGGTCACCTCCGGTGTCGCCGAGATCAATCTTGGTAAACTTGCGTACGATCAGCATCTCGGGCTGCAGCGAGAGTGCGGCGCTGAGCGGGATCTCCAGCGACACGCCGGCGGCAAAGCCGAACCCTCCCTTGAACCCGTGCCGCCCGATCTCGCCGAAGTCCAGCTCCCCGCGCATGTGAGTGTACGTGGCCCCCGCCTTGATGATGATTCCGCGCTTGTTCCACACCAGTGGCGCCGGTGCCTCGTCGACCTGGTCGGAGGTCAACGTGTCTCCGCCCTGCTGTTGGGCGAATGCCAAGCCGGGAGCGGCCACCAGCGCCAGGGCGGCCAAGCTGAGACCGAGCAGCCCGTGGCAACAGAGCCGTGATCGCAGCGGTCGGCTGTCGTGTCGCGGCACGGGTCGACTCCTTGTGATCGTGCGAACCATGGACATGCGTAGCAGGTCGTGGTGGAGGGTTCCCATCACACCCTCCACCACGGCCTGCTAGATTACGCGGACGCCTGGTCGGCCGCGAGTCGGAGCACCGAGGAGGCTTCCCGAGCCTGGTGGCTCCAGAACGCTGCGATGGTCTCGGGGCCGCTGCGGGCGTTCTCGGCGCTCGCCGCCGCGCGCTCGGCAAGCCAGCCCAGCACACCGCCGGGATCCTGTCCGATCAAGGCTCTTAGCGCGTAGCGCCGCTCGCCGGCGCGCAGCCCGAGCCCGAGCGCGCTCGCCGCCTCGGTCAGGTCGGTGCGGGTGAGGATCAGCCCGGTGCGTAGCGGACAAAGGATCTGCCCCAGGAACGCCTCGCCGCCTCCGGCCTCCGGGGTACAAAGAGGCGGCGCATCACGCAGCGCCAACGGCAACTCGCGTGGCAGGTCCAATCGCTCCGCTTCGCGCACCAGCGCCTCGCGCGTCAGGCCCGCCCAGGCGCGATAGACCGGCGAGGCGATCCGTTCGAGCTTGGCAATCCAGAACGGCACCCAACTCAGCAAATGCTCCCACAGCAGCGCCGTCCGCGCCCGTCGCCACGCATCGCGCCGCGCCCCCGGCTCGGCCCGCTCCTCGAGCTCCACCAGGTGGGCGTACAGACCGAGCAGCACGCTCAGGTGGTCGGGCTCCGTGGGAGGGGACTCTCCGAGAGCCCGCCAGAAGCCGGCGATCAAGTCACGGGCTTCACCTCCCAGCATGCCTTCTGCTCCGAGGTAGACCGAGCTATAGGGATAGAGCTGCTCCACGAACAGCTGCGTGTACTCCCATGCCTCCGGAACCGAGGGCAACTCGAGCAGCTCGACGAGTCGTTCGGTCTCCGGTTGCGGCGGCTCGACCAGGACCGCGAGACTGCGGAACAGCTCCATTAGCAGGCCGTGGTGGAAATGCGTTGGGTCTGCACTAGCCCGCGGCAACGGGCTCCGGATCGGGCAGCTTGTACACCTCGCGGGCGGGCTTGAGAGGACGGATGAGCCAAAACGGCCGGCGCGTACCGTCGGGAGAGTAACGGTCGGCGGGCCGGGTCTTGGCCAGCCACTCCTCGTACACCCGGCGTGACTTGGCGGTGTCGACCGAGATGTCGCCGTAGCGGTCGCCGCGCTCCGCCTTCTTGACGCGCACCGCCTGGTGCCAGCAATGCATCCCCGAGATCGGGTCCGGGTGCACTGAGAAGGTGAGGTTCTGGTGCACGCCGACATCGGTCCACCAGATGCGGGCGGTATCCGGATCGGCCGACTCGTAAGGCCGTGCCCCATGCTTCCACCTCAGCCCCCACTCGCTCTCCTGGTGTTGGAGCCCGACCGTGGCCATCATCTGGCGCTCGCCGTCGTCGCCCAGCTTCCATCGGCCCATGTGGTGGGAGCAGGCCACAACTCCGGGCCGGATTCCCTCGGTCACCCACGCCTTGACGACGAAGTGCCCGATCTCGGTCTCCACTCGCACCAAATCGCCGGTCTCTACGCCCAGAGGGATGAATCCACAGCGGGTTGGTATGCGCGATCTCATCGAGCCACTTGGCGTTGGCGCTCCGGGTGTGAATCTGAACCGGCAGCCGGAAGGTCGAGATCAGCGGCACCTGTCCGGGCTCCAGGTGGTCCGGATGCACGTGGCTCTTGATGTAGGTCGGCAGCGCAAGCTCGGGCCAGCCCCATTGGGCCAAGGTGCTGGAGTAGAACTCGAGCCGCCCGCTCGGGGTCGGGAACCCTCGCAGCACCTCGCCGTCGATCCGAACCCCCACCGCCCGCCGCCCCTCTTCGTCCGGCTCCGGGGCACCGGTGGGGACGATGTTGACCGTGGCCGGAGCCGGGGCCCGCGTGTAGACACGTCCGAACAGATCCTCGGCCAGATCGTCGAGTTGCTCCTCGGGGATCCGGGTCTCGTGCAGCGGACCGATTCCCTTCTGTATCTCGAAGGCCCCGTAACGGCGCAT
>JACZXM010000073.1:7560-9511 GCA_022571615.1 Acidobacteriota bacterium
CTGGAGCGGCGTGAGATCCTCCGCTGCCGCCACCTCGGGGAGCCCGGGAATGGAATTCTCGAAGATGTAGCCGTAGTACTCGTCGACGGTCAGCTTCTGGCCCGGGTCCTTCTTGGACTCGGCGAACCAGCGGATGCCGAGCTCGCCATCGGGATCGATGCGCCAGGTGAGCTCGATCCAGAACTCGTTCTCCTCCCAGACTTCGCCCGGGTTGACTTGTCGCGTGTCGCTGACGACCTCACCCAGTCTCTCGCGGGCAGCGCGCATGACCGGCTGGCGGAACGCGATCCACTGGCCATCGTAGGTCTCGTAAGAATGGATGTCGTGGCGTTCTGACGCGTGTCCCATCGGCAGCACGTAGTCGGCGAAGTAGGCAGTCTCGTTCCAGGTCGGGGTCAATGCCACGTACAGCCCTACCTTGGCCTCGTCGCTGAGCATCTCGATCCACGAGAACCCATCCGGGTTGGTCCACACGGGGTTGTAGACCCGCGTGAAGTACACCTCCAGATGTCCCTGCTGCTCGCGCATCAGGTGCGGCAGCAGGAACGACATCTCGTACATCGACAGCGGATACTGCGCCGGCCAGTTGAGCGTGTTCCATGACTTGGGGTGCGAGGGCGCGTGGATCGGCCGCGGTACGAACTTGTTCCAGGCGTTGGGATACGTGCCGCCGGGTGTGGCGACCGAGCCGGTGAGCGCGTTCAAGAAGAACAGCGCCCGCGCCACCTGCCAGCCACCCTCGTTGCCGGCTCCGGCGCTGCGCCAGTTGTGAGTCGCCAGGCGCGACCCGGCGCCGGCGACGATCTCGGCCACCTCGGCGATCACATCCGCCCGCAAGCCGGATTCTTGGGCCGCAAACTCGAAGGTGTACTCAGCATAAAGCTCCTTCAGCGCCGCTTCGAATCGCTCGAAGGTGGCGTCTTCGCCAGGGCGCTCCTTGACCATGTACTCCTGCCAGTTCCACCAACGGCGAACGGTCTCCCGATCGTAGAGGTGGTTCTGGATCAGGTGATTGGCGATCGCATACAGCACCGCCGCCTCGGACCCCGGATAGCTGGCGAGCCAGTAGTCGGCATGGGAAGAGGTATTGGACATTCGGGTATCGAACACAATCAGCTTGGCGCCGCGCTGGCGTGCCTCCGTGATCCGCTGGGCGTGCGGGTTGAAGTAGTGGCCGCTCTCCAGGTGCGCCGACACCAGCAGCATCACGTCGGCGTTGGCGTAGTCGGGGCTGGGACGGTCGATGCCACACCACAGCTCGTAGCCTGCACGCGCACCGGCGGAGCAGACGTTGGTGTGCGTGTTGTACCCATCAACCCCCCACGAGGCAATGACTCGCTCGGTGAAGCCATCCTCCCCCGGGCGGCCGACGTGGTACATGATCTCGTTGTGGCGCTCCTGCTCGATGGCCCCGCGAATGCGCCCGGCGATGTCCTCGAGCGCTTCGTCCCAGGACACTTGCTTCCACTTTCCCTCGCCGCGCCCGCCCACCCGCTTGAGCGGATACAGGATACGGTCGGGGTCGGTGATCTGGTTGAGGGTCGCCGGGCCCTTGGCGCAATTGCGGCCACGGGAGCCCGGGTGCTCGGGGTTGCCCTCGAACTTGCGCACCTGCATGGTGTCCTTGTCGATGTAGGCGAGCAGCCCGCAGGCCGACTCGCAGTTAAAGCACGTCGTCGGCACCAGCATGTAACGGTGCTCGACGCGCTCAGGCCAGGCGCGCGAGTCGAGCTCCACCCAGTCGTCCCAGCGTTCCTTGGGAGGGAACGATGCCAGATGAATCCGGCTGGCTCCGGGGTAGAAGGTCTCGCCACGCTGCTCCACCTGTGCCCGCGCCGCGCTGACGCGCTCATTGAGCTTTTCGATCTTCGTCATGACGACCTCACGCCAGAGGCACCGATTGGCCTGCCTGCACGTAGGCGTGCTCATGTAACAGCAGGCCGAGCAGGAC
>JACZXM010000074.1:0-7014 GCA_022571615.1 Acidobacteriota bacterium
CAGTGGACACAGGAACCCGTCGCGGTACATGCCGTCCAGCAGCGGGGCATCCCCGAGGCGACTCCCCCAGCGCGCCGTGGGAAGCATATAGGGCGTATTGCTCATGCTCTCCATGCCCCCGGCCACGATCACGTCGGCGAGGCCGAGGCGGATGCTCTGGGCTGCCAGGAGAATCGCTTTGAGGCCCGAGGCGCAAGCCTGGTTGACCGTGTAGGCCGGACTGCTGACCGGAATGCCGGCCCCATGGCCGACCTGCCGTGCGGGGTTGGGTCCGCATCCGGCCTGCCGTCCGTGCCCGAGGATGACCTCTTGGACAGCGGCTGCGGGGACCCCCGAGCGCTCCAGAGCGGCACCCACCGCGATCTTTCCAAGATCCACCGCCGAGAGCGGCTGCAGGGCCCCTCCGAACCGTCCGATCGGGGTGCGGACGGCGCCGGCGATCAGAATTGGTTGACCGTCGCGCAAATCCAGCATGCGCACCCCGGCCCGCTCCACCCCGGCCTCCTAACCGCTCAGGTCCACCCAGATGTTTTTTACCTGGGTGTAGTACTGAAGGGCGTGAACACCGAGCTCGCGCCCGAAGCCGCTGGACTTGTAGCCCCCGAACGGGGCCGCCGGATCATACCGGTTGTAGGTGTTGACCCACACCGTACCGGCCTGCAGACGGTGTGCTACCCGGTGCGCGCGTCCGATATCCCGGGTCCACACGGCCGCTGCCAATCCGTAGGGGCTGCGGTTGGCCTGCGAGATGGCTTCCTCCTCGTCCTCGAACGATATCGCCGCCAGCACCGGCCCGAAGATCTCCTCCTGGGCGATGCGCATCGAGTTGTCAACCTGATCGAAGACCGCGGGCGAGACGAAATAACCGTTGCCATTACCGACCATGGCGACCTCGCCACCGACGCGCAGTCGGGCACCCTCGGACTTGCCAATCTGCACGTAGGCGAGCACGGTTTCCATCTGACGCTTGGAAACCAGCGCCCCGAGCCGCGTTTTCGGATCTAGCGGGTCCCCCGGCACGAGCCGTCGGGTGCGCTCGACGACTCGATCGATGAACTCATCGGCAATGCTGCGCTCCACGAACAGCCTCGAGCCGGCGGCGCAAACCTCGCCCTTGCCGTAGAAGATGCCGCTGGTCGCCCCCTTCACCGCCGCCTCCAGGTTGGCATCGGCGAAGACGATGTTCGGCGACTTGCCTCCCAGCTCCAGGGTCACATGCTTGATCGTATCGGCGGCGCTGCGCATGATGCCCTTCCCGGTGTCCGTGGCCCCGGTGAAGGCAATCTTGTCGATCCCCGGGTGCTCGACCATCGCGGCTCCGACCACGGCGCCGCTTCCCGTCACCACGTTCAAGGCCCCGGGAGGGAAGCCGACGGCGTGCGCCAGCTCCGCCAGCTTGAGCGCCGAGAGCGGGGTTTCAGAAGCCGGCTTGAGGATCACCGTGTTGCCCATCGCCAGGGCGGGAGCGAGCTTCCACACTGCCAACAGGAGAGGGAAGTTCCAGGGCACGATGGCCCCGATCACGCCGAGGGGCTCGCGTAGCGTGTAGTCGAAAGCCGGGGCGTTGACGGTGATGGTTTCACCGTGCACCTTGTCGGCCCATCCGGCGTAGTACTGAAAGATGTCGGCGCACAGCGGGATGTCGACGTAACGCGACTCGAAGATGGGCTTGCCATTATCGAGGGTCTCGAGCAGCGCCACCTGCTCGAGATTGGCCCGCAGGGCCTCACCCAGCTTCCACAACAGACGGCCGCGCTTGCGCGCCGGCGTCTTTCCCCATGCTCCCTCGAATGCGTCGCGGGCAGCCACCACGGCGCGATTCACGTCCGTGCGCGTGGCGGCCTGCAGCTGGGCGATCGTCTCACCGGTTGCGGGGTTGATGCTCTCGAACGTGGCTCCGCCGTCCGAGTCTGTCCATTCACCGCCGATGTACAGGCGGTTCTGCACCCCGTCCAGCGCCTCCGCGACCTGTGCATTCATCGTGGATCCACCACGGCCTCCTAGCGTCCCTTGAACTCGGGCTTGCGCCGTTCGACGTATGCCGAGATGCCCTCTTTGGCGTCCGCGGACCCAAACAGGCGATTCTGCAGCTCCCGTTCGAGCGCTAGGCCGGCGTTCAGGGGCATCTCCATGCCCTCCTGGACCGCAAGCTTGATCAAACCCTGCGCCATGGTGGCGCCCTGTGCCAATTTCTTGGCCCAGTTCAGGGCGTACTCGGTGGCGTTGCCGTCGACCGCCTTGTTGATCAGGCCGATTCGCTCGGCTTCCTCGGGGTCGAGCAGCGTGCCGGTGACCATCATCTCCAGCGCCCGGCCCTTGCCGATGAGTCGCGGCAGCCGTTGCGACCCGCCGGTACCGGGCAAGACCCCGAGGGTGACCTCGGGCAGGCCAATCTTGCCGGCGTCGCGACGCATCACCCGCATGTCGCAGGCCAGTGCAATCTCCAGCCCGCCGCCGACACAATGACCGTTGAGCGCGGCGATCACGAGCTTGGGGATGCGCTCGAGCTCCTGCAACGTTTCGTTGCAATAGAGGCAGAACATCGATTTGAACCGCGGCTCGGCGGTGTTGAGCATGTTGATATCGGCGCCGGCGGAAAAGAACTTCTCGCCCCCGCCTGCCAGCACAATGACCTTGACGTCGTCGTCGAAGCGAACCGCCTCGATAACCTCGTCGAGCTCGTGCATGAGCTCCAGGTTGTAGGTGTTACCGGGATCTCGGGTCATGGTCGCGACCGCGACGCCGTCTTCCTTCTTGAGGTCGAAGATCTGCCAGGCCATGGGGCCTCCTCCAAAGCAGGTCCGCTGAACGCGAGCGGATGGTGGGAAAGTTAAAGCCAGGGAAATCGCTGCGGCCCGGCGCCGGCGCGACCGAGCGGCGGCGACCAGAATCTCGGACCGTCGAGCGTGGCCAGGGTATCATCGGCCCGAACGGGCTTCAATCGAGCACTAGCAGGCCGTGACGGGAGTGTGGTGGGTCTGGTTGCGAAGCCACCACGGCCTGCTGAGCAAGAGGCCGAGCCCCGCGGGTGCTACCTTTAGGCCAGCAATAGCGGTTCGCGGGCTGCCTCGAAAGGCCTGTTTGCGGGCTCTCGATCGAGGGGGTCCGTAGGAAGGTCAGCTCGACGAAAATCGCTTCGGTACGCCGCGAAAGAGGGAGTGGAATGCGGGTCAAGGTCGTGCGAACCCCAGGTGAGCTTCGCGACGAGATCGGCCACAAGATCATGGTTCGCAAGGACTGGCAGGGCACGGTGGTGCGGGAGCTCGAGGAAGCCGAGATGATACCGGCCGGGTTTCATCCGAAGCGAAGCGATCGCGTGTACCTGGTTCGCTTCGACGAGTGGGACCAACCGGTCGCGGTGCCGGCGGCGAGCCTGGTGATCCTGGAGCCAGACCCCGTCTAACCACGGCCTGCTAGAGGCCGTACCGGGTTGGGCTCTCCGCAGCGCCGACCCCCGAGAGGATGCGTTCGTGTTCCCGGACCACGAACCGATCGGTCATCCCCGCCACGTAGTCGCCGATGGTCGTGTGCCTGCCCTCGAGCGGGATGCGAGCGCGGTGCCGCCGCGGCAATAGCGACGGGTCTCGCAAATAGGCCTCGAACAGTTCGGTGAGGATCTGCCGGCAGCGCCGCATTTGCGTCTCGACCTTGCGGCTGCGATACAGGCGCTCGAAAAGAAACTCTTGCATGGCCTTGAGCTCGTGCTCGGCCCTCTCAGAATGGGAGGCCAGATCGCTCGGACACGTTCTCACGTCGGCCAGCGTGGCCGGCGCCGCGGATTCGATCATCTCGCGAGTGGAAACGATCAGATCGGTTACCAGCCGATCGATGAGATGTCGGACCGTCTCGTTGAAGATCTCGCGCTCCGATGCAGCCGGGAGCTCGACCCGCAACCGATGATGGATCTGCCCGAACACCGGAACGTCATCGGCGAGCTCGGGGACCGACAGAATATGCGCCTCGACTCCGTCGTCGATGTCGTGGACGTTGTAGGCGATATGATCCACCAGATCGATGATCTGAGCCTCGATCGAAGCCCGCTCGTGGGGTGAGAACTCGGCCTTCTCCTCGCGACTGAAGCGCTCGTACCGGGCATCATGCTTGACCACACCTTCACGCACCTCGTAGGTCAGGTTCAGTCCCCGGAAGCCCGCGTACTTCTCTTCCAGGTGATCGATCGTGCGCAGCGTGTGCCGGTTGTGCTCGAAACCGCCGACCTCCTGCATCAGCCCATCGAGCACTTCTTCCCCGACATGCCCGAACGGAGGATGGCCGATATCGTGGGCCAGGGCGATTGCTTCGGCGAGCGTGTCGTTGAGACCCAGCGCCCGGGCCACGGTGCGGGCTAGCTGAGCGACCTCGATGGTATGGGTCAGGCGGGTTCGAAAATGGTCGCCGTGGTAGTTGGGGAACACCTGGGTCTTGTACTCGAGTCGCCGAAAGGCGCGCGCGTGGATGATCCGGTCGCGGTCGCGTTCGAAGCAGTCCCGGTACGGGTGCCCGGGCTCCTGATAACTCCGCCCGCGCGAGTCCTTGGGCTGCGCGGCGTAGGGGCGAAGCTCTCGGTGGGTGCTCGACATCGTGGGGGGTAATCCCGGTCAAACTGTTGCAAAAGTAGTGACCCGCGCCGGCCAGCGCAAGGCGATCTCTTCGCTGCCGGGGTTGCCGCCGTCCCACCAGGCGGCCATGATTCCGCGCGTGTCTCGCCGGGCACGGTTGTGCCGGGCTTGATGGATCCCAGAACTTGAACCCCGTGTTCGGAGGCGCCGTGTCCGCAGACTCGTCCGAATTGTTGACCCGGTTCTTCGTCGTGCTCAACAGTTACCTCTGGGGCCCCCCGATGTTGCTGCTGCTCGTCGGTACCGGTGTGTTCCTGACTTTCTTCTTGGACGGGGTGCAATTCCGGCTGCTCGGGCACTCTCTGTACCTGGCGCTGATCAAGCGCAAGGAGGACGGTGAGGCGGAGGGAGACATCTCTCACTTTCAAGCTCTGATGACAGCGCTCGCGGCCACGGTCGGCACCGGCAACATTGCCGGGGTAGCAACCGCGATCGCCGCCGGAGGGCCGGGCGCGCTGTTCTGGATGTGGGTCACCGGGCTGGTGGGCATGGCCACCAAGTACGCGGAGGCGCTGCTGGCCGTGAAGTACCGGGTGGTCGATGCTCGCGGCCAGATGAGCGGCGGGCCGATGTACTACCTGGCCTACGGACTGGGGAGCAAGTCGCTCGGTGCGGCGTTCGCGCTGCTGACCGCCCTGGCCGCGTTCGGCATCGGCAACATGGTGCAGAGCAATTCGGTTGCCGCCGCCATGGACACCTCCTTCGGTTGGCCGACCTGGGTGACCGGGGCGCTGATGGCGGTGGGCACCGGGGTGGTGATCCTAGGAGGGATCCAGGGGATCGCGCGCGTGACCCAGGTACTGGTGCCGGTGATGATCGTACTGTACGTCGGGGCGGCGATGGTCGTGGTCGTGCTGCGTCTCGATCAGATCCCGTCGGTGCTGGCGCTGGTGCTACAGCACGCCTTCTCGCCCACGGCAGCGGCTGGAGGCTTCCTCGGAGCGACGATTCAGCAGACGATGCGCTACGGCATTGGCCGCGGCGTGTTCTCCAACGAGTCCGGCCTGGGCTCTGCGGCCATTGCGGCCGCGGCCGCAAAGACGCGGTTGCCGGTGACCCAGGCGCTGGTATCGATGACGCAGACCTTCATTGACACCATCATCGTCTGCTCGATGACCGGCTTCGTGATCCTGTCGACCGGCGTCTGGTCGAGCGGTGCGACCGGAGCCCCGTTGACGGTCGACGCGTTCAACGCCGGTTTGCCTGGCCAGGCAGGAGGCATTGTGGTGCCGCTGGCTCTGGTTTTCTTTGCCTACTCGACGATCCTCGGTTGGTCGTACTACGGGGAGAAGTCGGTGGAGTACCTGTTCGGTGAGAAGCTGATCCTGCCGTATCGTGCGCTTTTCACCGTCATGGTATTCGTGGGTGCGCTCGGGCGAGTCGATCTGATCTGGGAGCTTGCCGATTCGCTCAACGCCGCGATGGCGGTCCCAAACCTCATCGGATTGCTTGGACTGGCGGTGATCTGCCGCCGCGAGACGCGCGCCTACATCGCCGACCTGGCAGGTGGCGTCGGCCGCAGAGGCTAGCGGGCGGCCACGCTTTCAGAGCCGACTACCAGCGGAGCGACGCCGCCGGGTGCAGGGAGCGCTGCACCTGCGAACGGTGCACATTTGACGCGCCACCGCCCGTAGGGCTAAGGTAAAAGTGTCCTCTGGCCTATTCTTCTTGGCGACGTTCCCCTTCGCCCTCCGGGGCGGGGTCCCCCTCACAAATAGGGGTACGACCATGCGGAAGAGAGGTCTCTCGATGATGGTGTTCGGCCTGTCGTGTCTTCTTGTCGCCAGCGCCGCCCTGGGCCAGACGACCGGGCCACAGGGGATTCCCGGGGAGGACGTCTCGCAGGAGACCGTGCCGGTGCGGGTGCGGCATTTCGAAGGTACCGTAAGCGTCCAGCGTGCTCTTGCGGGCGAGACTACCGATGCCCTGGTCAACCTGCCACTGGAACCTGGCGACAGGCTCTGGACCGATGCCGATGGACGCGCCGAGTTGGTCTTGCCCGACGGCGCAGTGCTTTGGATCGATCAACGCACCACGATCGACATCGTCGCCCTGGGAAAGGATGGAGAGAATGCGATCCTCCGGCTCTGGGGTGGCAGCCTGATCCTGCGGCGGCCGGTCCCGGTGTCGGGCGGCTTGGCGGAACTGCGAATCGACACCGCGAGCTCGAGCATGTCGTTTGCTCGCGAGGGCCTCTTCCGGATCGACCTGGACGACGAGCATCGCGTTTGGCTCTCGGTCTTCCAGGGCAGTGCCCGAATGACCGCAGGTGGACTGACCGAGATTGTCGCCGCCGGCCAGCGCACCTTCGCCGAGGCGACAACTGCACCGGCGGAAGTCATGAGCTTCAACACCGCCGATCAAGACCCGTTTGCCGGCTGGCAGAGCGCCCGGC
>JACZXM010000074.1:7024-9446 GCA_022571615.1 Acidobacteriota bacterium
TGGCGGACCTGGCGGCGACCGAGCGACACGTCCGTGAGCGCGACTACTTGCCGCCGGCAGTGGTCGCCAATGCCACCGAGCTGGAGACCAACGGCGCCTGGTTCTACCACGACGACTTCGGCGCCTGGGCATGGCGCCCGACGGTGGGTGTGTCGATCGGCTGGAGTCCGTATCGCGACGGTCGCTGGGTGTATGGCTACGCGGGCTGGACCTGGGTCTCGTACGCATCATGGGGCTGGGCCACCACGCACTACGGCCGCTGGCATCACCTGCCGGCCTACGGCTGGGTCTGGTTCCCGGGGCGCTCCTACTCTCCCGCCTGGGTGAGCTGGTACGTCGGGGGTGGCCAGGTTGGCTGGTGTCCGATCGGTTACTACAACCGCCCGTTCATCTCCTTCAATCTCTGGTTCGGCGGTGGCCACGGCTACGGCTACGGCTACCACGGTCGACACAACTACTCCTACCCGGGCTACGCTACGGCGCGTGGAATTGCGGTGGCCGGTCGGGGATACACGCGCGGTCGCGCCGTGGCCGGGCAAGGTTGGAGCTTCGCACGAGACGGCCAGTTGGGCAGCGGCACGACTCCCGTGGTGTCCCGCACCGCGGTCGTGCGTGCTGCAACCGGCAACTCGATGTCGTTCAACGGTCCGTTGCGGCCGCGGGACCCGGGCGCATTGGTGGCGACAGATCGAGTCGCCGTGAGCCGTGCGGCAACGACCGCTACCGCCGCGCGAGGTGTTCGCGGGCCGAGGGTCGCCATACCGCGGGCGCGTTCGACCCAAGCGCCGGTGCCCGCTGCAAGCGTTGGTCGTGGAGTCGCCGAGCGCCCCCGTTCAGGTTCCGGCAGCGTTGCGCCTCGGCGGCAGGATCGGGTAGCGGTGAGGCGGATCGATGCGCGCCGGGGACGGCCGCCAGCGCCAGCCTCCGCTGCGCGGCAGGCCGTGACGCGTTCGCTGCCGTTGGCACGTCCCGCGGCACGTCCCACGAAGGTGTCGATTCGACCGCGTTCCCAGGCGACGCCCTATCGTCGGGCGGTGATTCGGCCTCGCTCTGGAGCGCAGGTGCTTGGGAGAGTTGTTCTGCAGGGGCGCCGCGCCGCCCTGCCCCGCACCGCCCCAGTCGGACCGGGGGCCGTCTGGACGCGACGGTCTCCGAGTGGGGGCGGCATGTGGTCCGGAAGCCCGCCGCGGGTGTCGGTTCCGAGGTCCTCGGGCGGTTCTCGTGGGCCCGGCGTTTCGAGACCGCCTCGTTCAAGCGGCCGCGCATCGGTCGGCCGCCCCCGCAGCGGAACGAGTAGCAAATCACGGAGTACGCGCAGTGCCCGGCCGCGGGGCCGGACAAACCCCTAGCAGGACGAAGTAGAAGTGTGATGGGCTAGCAGGCCTGGGAATCGAAAACAGTCGATTCAGAACAACCGCAACTGCTCGAGGCCTCCTAGGGTGAGGCCCCAGACCAGGTGCCAGATCGCCAGGGCAATCGGCGCGGCCGGGTCCCAGTCCAGGCCGAACGCGCCCGCCCCGTATAGAAGCGGGAAGATCGTGAGCCCAGACACGACCCCCACGACCGCGCCCCAGATCGCTCCGCGCAGCCAAGCACTTCCCGGTAACCGCTGACGGACCCAGGCAGAGTAGACAACCGCAAGAATCGCTCCCAGGGCGCAGGTATGGACTAACCCGACGGTCCAGGCAAAGGAGACTGCGGTCGTGTCGGGCACCAGCAGGTTGCCGTTCAGGGAGGCAAAATCAAGACGAATCAGGCCCACCGCGGGGATCCAATAACCGGCGGTCAACGATACGAACGTGGCGATCACGCCCGCGGTTGCCAGCCCCAGATGCCGCATCGTTATGCGCTTCGTCTTCTCGTCTGCCATGAGCCTCGTTCGAGCCCGCGCCGGGCGGGCCCGCCTCCACATAGACAGACGCGGCGCTATAAGGAAAAGTAACGCCCCAATTAGGGCAAAAAATATCAGAGGGTGGTTGGTAGCGGGCCTCACGCCCAGTTCTTCGTTCCTTATGTCGAATTACCCCCTGTATTGCAGCGCTGACCGCTTAGTATACACTCTTGCGCGCTCGGTGCTAGACTTTGAGTTGTGCCGAATCCCAGCCTGATCCGCGACCTTAGCCGCGTCGTAGGCCACAGATGGGTCCTGCACGAACCCGAGGACCTCCTGGTCTACGAGTACGATGCGACGATCGAGCGCGGCCTGCCGGAGGCCGTCGTCCTCCCTTATAACGCTAACCAGGTGTCCCAGGTTGTGCGCATCGCCCGACGACATAATGCGCCCGTCACCGCTCGCGGCGCCGGCACCGGCCTCTCCGGCGGCGCCATCCCCTGCGACGGCGGCGTCGTCATCGTGACCTCCCGCATGAACCGCATTCTGGAGGTGGACGCCGGTAACCGCATAGCCGTCGTGGAGCCCGGC
>JACZXM010000075.1 GCA_022571615.1 Acidobacteriota bacterium
CAGGGGTTTCATGGCGATGGAGGGAATGAAGCGGGGATATTTCCCGTTCGTGCTCATCGGACTGGCGTTCTATGGCTACCTGGGGACAGCGCTGGGGAGCTTTGCTAACGCCATCCGCCGGGAACAGGTTCAGGGAACGCTGGAGGCCATGCTGGCGACGCGCACCTCCCTCAGCGCGATTGTCTTTTGCTCGAGCCTCTGGCGCTTCTGCTACACGAGCCTCGAGGTCGTTTTCTATCTCGCCCTTGGCTCGCTTCTCTTCGGTGTCAAGCTGGGCGCCATGAACCTGCCGGCCACCTTCGTCGTGCTGGCTTTGACCATTATGGCCTTCAGCGGCTTTGGGATCCTGTCGGCGTCCTTCGTGCTTGTCTTCAAGCGCGGCGACCCAGTTGGCTACGCGGTGAGCACTGCTTCAGGCCTCCTCGGTGGTGTCTACTACCCGGTGGCTGTGCTTCCTTCCTGGCTTCAGGGAATCGCACCCTGGTTGCCCATCACCCACGCGCTGCGCGCAGCGCGCCGCACTATTCTCGAGGGGGCGGGCTTGGGGGCGGTGAGCCACGAGCTGGTGGCGCTAGCCCTGTTCGCGGCGCTGCTCCTGCCACTCGGCCTTGTCGCCTTCAAGTTTGCGGTCCGGCGGGCCAAGGTGGACGGCAGTCTGTGCCAATACTGACGGCTTGGATCATCGTCGACAGTGCTAAATGAAGGATCGCCTATTTATCAGTAGTTGCAGATGTTCGAGTTCAGCGCGCCGCAGGCGTCTTCACCTTCACCGAGGGAGTAGCGTGACTCGAGGGCGGCTATCTGGGGAATCCTGGTTGAAGCGCGCCGGGAGTTCTTGCTAGGTTCCATGACGAGCGTACAGGCGACCTGACATCGGGCACCGGGAATGAAGAACGAGCAAGCGACGCCCGTCGTCAATGCGGCAATCGTTGCTTACAACCGTCCACAGAGTCTCATTCGACTCATCGAGAGCCTACGCCGTCAGTCCTACGCGCTGAGCCGCATCGTGGTCGTCGACAACTCGACCGGCACCGCCGTACGGGATGCGATCGCGCAGACGCCGCTTGCCGTCGATTACCACAAAATGGAACGTAACGTCGGCAGCGCCGGTGGCTTCCACCACGCGATCAAGCTCGCTCACGCGGACGCTGATTATGTCTGGGTGTTCGATGATGACATGAACATCCGTGACAACGCCGTCGAGGAGCTCGTTCGTCGGATCCCCCAGCTGAACGAGGACTCGAGGCTGGGGGCGCTCCGCTCCTGGTTCGCGGGAGCTCAGGAGACGGAGCCCACGGAGG
Source organism: Acidobacteriota bacterium (assembly GCA_022571615.1). Taxonomy (GTDB): domain Bacteria; phylum Acidobacteriota; class UBA890; order UBA890; family WLXD01; genus JACZXM01. The sequence continues at coordinate 1,302 of JACZXM010000075.1, forward strand.
TCGACGGCTTCGCGTGGCGGGGCACCCTGATCAAGTCGTCCGTTATCGCAGAGGTCGGTTTCCCGGACGCCGATTTCTTTCTGTATGCCGAAGATGTCGATTATTCGCTTCGCATCCTGAACGCGGGGTATCGAGTCTATTTCGTGCCCTCCAGCATCATGTGGATCAACAGCGCTCCCACCAAGCACACGATCCGTCTGCTGGGAAGGGACGTCGAGTTTCACCACTCTCCCTTCAGGCTCTACTATTCCGTTCGCAGCGAGCTCCTGCTGCACGTCAAGCATCGGAACCTCGGGGGCCTCGCCAAGGCCATTGCATACGACGCCAAGATCACGCTGGCTCTACTGACTCAATCGGGTCTCGAGCGCACCCCATACGTCAAGGCAATCACGCTGGGGCTACTTCATGGGCTGTTGGGGATCAAGGGGCGCTGCGCCAGGTACACCGATGAACGAAAGCCTGAAGCCCGTCCCGCATGAACGCGACACGCTCGCGGCCGGGAGGTCAGACTCAGCGCTCGAGACCGAAGGTCAGCAGCACGTTCCCCGGCACATGCCCTACACCACAGGCCCTGGGCGTCGTCGTGCAGCGGGGTCCCGCCACGGCCGCCGCTAGCCCGAGCGCCGCACTCGTCGTTCCGGGGGCGGCAGCAGGCGTACCCAGTACTCGATTCGCCAGTGTGTGGCGGAGTCTCGCTGTTGTGCCGTGACCGTGCCCTGGCGCAGGACACGGTGCTGTTTGCCCCCGCCGAGCACAAAGCTGGCTTGGTCGTGCGCCAAGGTGCGGCCCTCCGCATCCAAGAGCTCGAAAACGACGGTTACCTCGAACTCGGTCTGCGACCCGTTGTTGAGCACCACCTGCCACCGGTACTGGCCGTCGGGACCGATCCAGGAGAGCCCAGGGTCGACCAGGGTCAGGGGACCGGTGGCGGACCCGGGCGTCGGGCTTGCCCCGGCGATGTCGCCGGATCGTTGCGGTACGGCGCCCAGAAGCGTCGTGGGCCCGACAGCGCGAGGCGGGGATACGCAGCCTGCCCCGAGCAGGCCCAGGCCACACACACACAGCAGCGCTCGTGGTGATGCGCGCACGGGCGATCCTCTCTGGTGCATCGGTTTCGGGTTTGACTCGGTCGTTGTTGAAAACTGTAGCAGTGCCGGTTCCCGGTGCTGCTTGCCGTGGCCTGCCGCGGCTTTCCGGACCCGCAGTAGCACCCCGTTGAGAAATGCGGGTTAAGGGAGATTTGGCCGCCTTCCGAGCAGGCGCTATAGTGGCCGCGTGATGAGCTCACACGTTTCCCAGACCGGCTTCGTCCACCTCCACAACCACACCAGCTTCTCGCTCCTGGATGGCGCTACGCGCATCGACCAGCTGATGGACCGGTGTTGCGAGCTGAACATGGGCGCGGTGGCGCTCACCGACCACGGCAACATGTTCGGGGCGATCCAATTCTACCGTCGTGCCAGGGCGCGTGGACTGAAGCCGATCATCGGGATGGAGGCCTACATGGCCCCCGGCTCCCGGACCGATCGCGGCGGCCGCAGGGGCGAGACCGCATACCACCTGCTTCTGCTGGCCAAGAACGAGCAGGGGTATCGCAACCTCATGAAGCTCTCGAGCGCCGGCTACCTGGAGGGCTTCTACTACAAGCCGCGCATCGATCGGGAGCTGCTCGCCGAGCACGCCGGGGGCCTGATCGGCACCACCGGCTGTCTGTCGAGCGAGGTGTGCCGGCGGCTGCTGGCGGGAGACCAGCGAGCGGCGCGATCGGTGACCGGCGAGATGATCGAGATCTTCGGCCGCGACGACTTCTATGTCGAGCTCCAGGACCAAGGGCTCGAGGAGCAGCGCCGTATCAACCCGGAGCTGGTGCGGATCGCGCGCGAGTTCGATCTGCGGCTCGTAGGCACCAACGATTGCCACTACCTGCGGCGCCAGGACAGCAACGCGCACGATGTGCTGTTGTGCATCCAGACCGGCAAGGGGATCAACGATCCCAACCGCATGAAGTTCCCCAACGAGGAGTTCTACCTCAAGAGCCCGCAGGAGATGGCGCAGGTCTTTGCCCAGGTGCCAGAGGCCATTGCGAGCACGCTCGAGATCGCCGAGCGCTGCAACCTGGAGATCGACTTCGATTCGATGCATCTACCGCGCTTCCCGGTACCGGAGGGGCACACACTGGAGGGCTATTTCGAGCATGTCGTGCGGCACGGCTTCGGAGGGCGGATGCAGGCGCTCGGGAGCGGCAACGGATGGCGCGCGCGCGAGCCGCTGGCGGATTACGAGCAGCGGCTCGAGTACGAGATATCGGTCATCAAACAGATGGGCTTCCCAGGCTATTTTCTGATCGTCTGGGATTTCGTTCGCTTCGCCAAGGAGAATGGAATTCCGGTCGGTCCCGGGCGCGGCAGCGCGGCGGGCAGCCTGGTGGCCTACTCCCTCGGCATCACCGACATCGATCCGCTCGATTACGGGCTGGTATTCGAGCGCTTCTTGAACCCCGAGCGCATCAGCATGCCGGACATCGACATCGACTTTTGCATGCGTCGTCGCGGTGAGGTCATCGACTATGTCGCCGGCAAGTACGGGCGCGACAAGGTCGCGCACATCATCACGTTCGGAACCATGGCGGCAAAGGCTGCGATTCGCGACGTTGGCCGCGCGCTCGAGGTGCCGTACGGGGATGTCGATCGGATCGCGAAGCTGATTCCCAACGATCTGGATGCCACCATCCAGCGGGCGCGGGAGAGCGAGCCGAAGCTCAGGGAGGCGATCGATGCCGACCCGCAACTGGAACGGCTCGTGGACCTGGCCCAACAGCTCGAAGGCCAGGTCCGCCACGCGTCCACGCACGCCGCCGGGGTGGTGATCGCGGACGAGCCGCTGACCCGCTATGTGCCGCTGTACCGACCGGCCGGGGGACAGGGGAGCGAGCAGGATCAGTTCGTGGCAACCCAGTATCCGATGGCGGACGTCGAGGCGATTGGTCTGCTGAAGATGGACTTCCTGGGTCTGCGCACCTTGACCCTGGTGCACGACTGCCTGGCGTCGATCTCACGCCAACTGGGCCGTGAGTTCACCACCGCGGACATCCCGCTCGATGACAAACGCACCTACAAGCTGTTTGCTACCGGCTCGACGTCCGGCATCTTCCAGTTCGAGTCCTCGGGAATGCGCGACGCGCTGCGCAAACTGGAGCCGAGCCTCCTCAACGACCTGATCGCGATGAACGCGTTATACCGGCCCGGGCCGATCCGTGGCGGGATGATCGATCTGTACATTCAGCGCAAGCACGATCCCTCCAAAGTCACCTACGAGCTACCGGAGCTCGAGGAGGCGCTCGAGGAGACCTACGGCGTGATCGTGTACCAGGAGCAGGTCATGCGGATCGCCTCGGCGATGGCCGGTTTCTCGCTCGGCGAGGCCGACGTGCTGCGCCAGGCGATGGGCAAGAAGAAGCCCGAGGTCATGGCCTCGATGGAGGCGAAGTTCCTTTCCGGGTGCGAGGACAACCGCATACCGGAGAGCAAGGCCAAGCGTATCTGGGACATGATCGTCGAGTTTGCCGGCTACGGCTTCAACAAGAGCCATTCAGCGGCCTATGCGCTGCTCGCCTACCAGACCGGATATCTGAAGGCCAACTACCCGGTTCATTTCATAGCGGCGCTGCTGACAACCGAGCAGAACAACACCGACAAGGTCGTGCAGTACATCAACGAGTGCCGCGGCATGGGTATCGATGTGCTGCCGCCGGACGTCAACGAGAGCACTGTCCACTTCACGCCGGTCGGCGAGGCCATCCGCTTCGGTCTGGCGGCGATCAAGGGCGTCGGGGAGATGGCGGTACGCACCATTCTGGAGGCGCGTGAGTCTGCTGGACGGTACCGGAGCCTGTTGCAGTTTTGCGAGCAGGTCGACATGTCGCGCGGCATCAACAAGCGCACCATGGAGAGCCTGATCAAGAGCGGGGCGATGGATGCCCTGGTCCGACACGGGGGCGAGCTGACCCCGGGAATGGCCCGCGCCATCCTCATGGCGCAGCTCGATGGCGCCATGGAGAGTGGGCAGCGCCGGCAGAAAGACCTGAGCTCCGGCCAGGCCAATCTGTTCGTCGATCTGACGGGCCCGGCGGCAGACCGCGAGCCCTTGCCGATGCCCCCGCTACCGGATTGCGAGTCTTGGTCGGAGCGCCACGTGCTGGCAGCCGAGAAGGAGGCGTTGGGCTTTTATGTGACCGGGCATCCGCTCGAGCGCCATGCGGCCGACGTGGCCCACTTGGCTGATGTCAATACGCAGCAGCTGGCGAAACGAACCTCCAGCGCTGAGGTGACCGTGGCCGGCATGATCACCGGGATCCGAGCACTGAAGACGCGCAAAGGGGAGCCGATGGCGGTCCTGCAGATGGAAGACATCGAGGGGCAGGCCGAGGTGGTGGTCTTCCCGAAGGTCTATCGGGCATGCCGGCAGCTCATCGAGCCGGATGCGCTGCTGTTGTTTCGCGGCCGGCCCGAGAGCAACGATGACGCCCCGCGGCTGATCGCCAGCTCGATCACGACCTTCGAGGAGGAGGCTCGAACCCGCCGGCAGCAGCAAGCGCAGAAGGTCGAGATCGCCATCGATCTGAGCGCGACCGATGCCGGCATGGCCGAGCGGCTGTGCGGAGTGCTCGAGCGCCATCCCGGCAGCGTCCCAGTGCTGGTGCGGCTCGAGCAGCCGTCTCCGAACGGGTTCCGCGCCTGCATTGCCCCCAATCGATACCTGTTCGTGGACCCCAGTGGCGGGCTGGTGGACGAGATCGAGACGCTGCTGGGCGCGGGCTGTGTACGACTGCGAAGCTAGCTCGGGATTGGAGTACCGGCAGCCCGTGGCAGAATTGCTGAACGACGCAGACGAGGATCGAGAGCGCCTGCTGCTCGAGCTCGCCTGGGACCCTGGGTTGACAGGGGAGTCGGAGCGGAGATTCGCGCGCCGACGGGCCGAGATCCATCGCCATCACGGTCAGTGGCGTATCAACCTGCCGGCGATGGACAATCTATTCGATGACGATTCGCATCGCGCCAAGGCGCTGGCGGCGAACCTGGCCACCGAGCTGGAGCAGACAATGACCGCCTGGGTCAGAGTGTGCGCCGAGGCTCCCGGGCAGCGCCTCTCCGGCGCCGAGACGCGGCGGCGGCTCGATTTGCTGGCTCAACAATGGGTCACCGTGGCGACGCGGTTTCGCGACGCCGAGGCCTGGGGCGAAGAGGCGTGCAGCAGTTTCGATGACTTCCTGCAGGAGCTGCTCGTGCGTGCCCGCGGGCGTGCCTGGAGCGAGTTCGAGGCTGTCTACTCGGCCCGCACTGCAAAGCGCCCCGTCGGCAGGTTGGCAGCGGCGCTGCGGAAGGGTTTGAGACGACTGTTTCACCCCGAAACGGTGTAAAGGCAAGGCTCTGCGTGAGCCAGTCGGGCTCTTGACACCGTGCTAATCTTGGGCCCCATGTACCGCAAGGCCGAAGAGTTCGAGAAGCCGCTGCGCGAGATCGAGGAACAGATCGAAGATCTTCGCCGCTATCCCGAGTCGATGCAGCGCGACGTGCGTCTGGAACGGCTCGAGGCCAAGCTCCAGGCGCAGCGAGAGGAGATCTACTCCAAGTTGTCTCGCTGGCAAACGACGCTCGTGGCGCGCCACTCCAAGCGTCCGTACACGCTCGATTACGTGGAGAATCTGTTCCAGGACTTCGTCGAGCTGCACGGTGATCGGCTATACGGTGACGATGCCGCGATGGTTGCCGGTCTGGCCAGCTTCCACGGCGAATCGGTCTGCGTCATCGGGCATCAAAAGGGACGCAACACGAAGCAGAAGCTGCACCGCAACTTCGGCATGCCGAACCCGGAGGGCTACCGCAAGGCGATGCGCGTCATGCGGCTGGCGGCGCGTTTCTCGCGGCCGGTGCTCACCTTCATCGACACTCCGGGGGCACATCCCGGTTCCGGTGCCGAGGCGCGCGGTGTAGCGGAATCGATCGCGGTGAATCTCAAGGAAATGGCGGCGCTGCCGGTTCCAGTCATCGTGACCGTGATCGGCGAGGGAGGCAGCGGTGGTGCGCTGGCGATCGGCGTGGGCGATCGGATCAACATGCTCCAGTACGCGACCTACTCGGTGATCTCGCCGGAATCCTGCTCCTCGATCCTGTGGCGCGACCCGGACCATGCCGAGCAAGCGGCAGAGGCGCTGCACCTGACGGCCCCGGACTTGCTCGAGCTCGGCCTTATCGACGAGATCGTGCCCGAGCCCGAAGGCGGAGCCCACGCCAACCGCACCGGGATGATGAGGACTCTGGATGCAGTGCTGTCGCGGCAGCTCGCGGAGCTGCGGAATGTGGAGATTGGGCAGTTGCTGCAGAGCCGCTATGAGAAGTTCCGCGCTATGGGGTCCATTGCGGCCGGCTGAGCGCGGCCAGCGAACCGGGTAGCCCGGTGCCGCTGCTGAGCGCGAGGCAGACCTGGCTGGTGCGCGAGGTCGCGCTGGATCGCGTGCGCGACCTGGAAGCCACGCTCGGCCTTCTGCCGGCCACGGCCCGCGCCCTGGTGGGGCGTGGTATCGACGATCCGGCGGCCGCTGAGGCCTTCCTGCGGCCGTCCCTGGACGGGCTGCATGACCCGTTTCGCTTCGTGGCGATGGAGGCTGCGGTGGAACGGTTGCTGGCGGTGATTCGACTCGGCCAGTGTGTGGTCGTGCATGGCGACTACGATGTCGACGGCATCACCGGCACGGTGCTGCTGGTGACGGTGCTCCGGCATCTGGGTTGCGATGCCCGGCACATCCTGCCTCACCGTGTACAGGACGGTTATGGCCTCGAGCCGCGCGGCGTTGACAAGGCCCACGCCATGGGCGCGGATGTGCTGCTGGCAGTGGATTGCGGCATCACGGCACACGAGGCCTGCGAGCGCGCGCGGCGTCTGGGCATCGACGTGATCATCATCGACCATCACCTGCCGCAGCAGCAGATCCCGGACGCCACCGCCATCCTCAACCCACGTCTGCCTGGTTCGGGGTATCCCGAGCAGGACCTGGCCGCGGTAGGGCTCGCGTTCAAGCTCGCCCGGGCTCTGTTATCGCGACACGAGACGCACCTCAGTGGCATTTCGATGCTCAAGCTGGTGGCCCTGGGAACCGTGGCCGACCTGGTGCCGCTGCAAGGAGAGAATCGGGTGATGACCTATCACGGCCTCGTCGGCCTGGCCGACGCTGTCAACCCGGGTCTATTGGCGCTGATGAAGGTCTCCGGGGTCGATCCCCGGTCGGTGTCGGCGTCCGATGTCGGGTTCCGTCTGGCACCGCGAATCAATGCCGCCGGACGCATCGGGCATCCCGACGAGGCGGCAGAGTTGTTCTTGACCAACGATGCGGCCCGTGCCCGCCGGCTGGCCGGGCGCCTGCAGGATCTCAACGTCCAACGACAGGAGATGGAACGGGCGGTGCTCGAGCAGGCGCTTGGCGAGCCGGGCCCTCAGGAGGAGGACGGAATCGGCGTTGTCTGGGGTCAGGATTGGCACCGCGGGGTGATCGGCATCGTCGCCTCGCGCCTGGTCGATCGCTGGGGCGTCCCGGCGCTGGTGATTTCGGTCGACGGCAACGAGGCGCACGGCTCGGCTCGTTCGATTCCCGGTTTCGATATCGTCGAGGCGCTGCATGCCGTTGAGGAACTGCTCGACACCTACGGCGGTCACAAGCAGGCCGCGGGATTCCGGCTGCAGGCGAGCCGGCTGCCGGAGCTGCGCGAGGCGCTTGTCGCCCATGTCGCTCGCACCGCCCCGGTGGCGCCGGAGCGGGTCCTGGTCTGTGACGCCGAGATCGGCTCTTCCGACATCAGCCTTGCCCTCGCCCTGGAGCTCGAGCGCTTGACGGAAGAGTCGGGCAAGGACCGTCTGGGCGCGGCCCAGGCGCTCCGGGAGCTCGCCTTGGTCAACGAGGAGCGTGGCCGGCTCAAAGCCGCCTTCGAAAACTGGGGAACCCTCCGGCGCAAGTACGGCGATTTCGCGGGATTCGCCGTCGAAGCACGCGAGGCCATCACGCGGGTCGCCGAGGCCGAGGGCCGCTGCATTCGTCAGGCGGGCGGCAAGGGCCAATTCGCGCACGTTGTGATCAACGTCGAGC
>JACZXM010000076.1 GCA_022571615.1 Acidobacteriota bacterium
CACGCCGTGGATTGTTCCCGTTGCTTGGAGCCGCCGACACGGCGTACACACTCGTGCACGTGTCCGACGCGGTCGATGCCCTCATCACCGTCGCCGAGGCCGGAGTAGCCGGTGACTCCGGTGTGCAGGGGGAGACCTTCTTCATCGGCCACCCGGAGATCGTTCGCAGCGCCGATTTCCCCAGCGTGCTGGGCGCTATTTTCGATCGCCGAGTGCGGTCGCTGCGCGTGCCACGTTCGTTGTTGTGGGCACTGGCGGAGATCGGAGAGCTGGCCGGCAAGCTCGGCCGACCAGCTCTGGTGAATCGTTCCCGCTATCGCGAGCTCACGGCCCCGGGGTTCGTGTGCGACGTCTCCAAGATCCAGCGGCACGTGGGTCACACGGCACGGCTTGATCTACGTCGAGGGTTCGCCGCCACGGCGGACTGGTACCGGGCTCGCGGAATGCTGTAGCCGGCCCTTCGGATGAAGCGGAGGGGACGCAGCAGGGGATGAGATCGAGCACGTCCTGGCGCTGTGGCCGGCCTCTGGAGCCGACTTGGCGGTAGGAGGCCAGCAGAACGGACGTGCCCGACCTCATCCCCTTCTGCGCCAACGGTTCTAGTTATAGTTAGCCTGCCTTCGTGGCTTCCTGCTCCTTGCGCTTTGCCTTGGCGTTCTCGAGCTTGCGCAGATACCGGATCATGCGATCGAGCCGCACCCGGGACTTGTCACGGTCCATCAGATCGAGCACCTCGAAGATTCCTGGCGAGACTCGCTTGCCGGTGACCGCGACGCGAGTGACGTGGATCAAATCGGCGGCGTCGCGGTCCATGCCCGCGGCCACCTCTCGCAGCGTTGCCTCGAGCTCTTCCTGGTTCCACGGATCGACCTGAAGCAGGGCTTCGCGGAACGCCTCGACCAACCCGAGCAGGTCCTTGTTGCCGATGTGCTCGCGCACGCCGGCCGGCTCGTAGGCAAAGGCCTCGGTCAGAAACGGCGCGATGTTGTCGGACAGCTCGTTGAGGGTGTGCGAGCGCGACTGCCACAGCTCGATGAGCGCGAAGAAGTAGTCGCGCCGCTCCATGTCGAGCTCCTCCTCCCAGCAGCCACGAATCTGGAGCGAGTCACGCACCGACAGCCGCAGCTCACCGGCGGGGACCTTGGAGATGTACTCGCCATTGAGCCAGGACAGCTTGTCGAAGTCGAACTTGGGGTTGGCCTTGTTGACTTTCTCGAGACTGAACTCGCGGATTAGATCGGGAACGGTGAAAACCTCGCGGTCATCGCCGGGGTTCCAACCCAGCAGCGCCAGGTAATTGACCACCGCACCGGGCAGGTACCCCTTGGTGCGGAAGGTGTTGACCGAGGTCGCTCCGTGCCGCTTGGAGAGCCGCTTGCCGTCCTCGCCGAGAATGAGCGGCAGGTGGGCGAAGGCCGGAACGTTGGCATCGAGGGCCTGGTACACGAGGACCTGTTTGGGCGTGTTGGACAGGTGGTCGGAGCCGCGGATCACGTGCGTGATGCCCATCTCGATGTCGTCGACGACATTGGAAAGGTGGTAAGTCGGGCTGTCGTCCGAGCGCATCAGCACGAAGTCCTCGAGCACCGCGCACTCGAAGGTGACTTCGCCCTGCACTAGGTCGTCGATCGTGACGGTGCCTTCGTCAGGGACCTTGAAGCGCACCGTATGTGGCTCGTCGGCATCGAGCTTGGCACGCACCTCGTCTGCCGACAGGTTGCGGTCCTCGCCGCGATAGACCCAGTTCTCGTCCGTTTCCTGGGCCTGGCGGCGTGTCTCCTCGAGCTCCTCCTGCGACGCGAAGCAGTAGTACGCGTGGCCCGAGTTCATCAGCAGTGATACGTAGTCCCGGTAAAGATCGAGCCGCTCACGCTGGTGCAACGGGCCCTCGTCCCAATCCAGGCCGAGCCAGCTGAGCGATTCCAGGATGCTGTCCAGATGCTCCTCGCTCGAGCGCTGCTCGTCGGTGTCCTCGATGCGGAGGATAAAGGTGCCCTCGTGGTGCCGGGCATAGAGCCAGTTGAACAGGGCCGTGCGCGCGCCCCCGAGATGAAGCTCGCCGGTGGGGCTGGGGGCAAAGCGTACGCGTACTTCCTTCTCGGACATGAAAATTCCTCTCGGTGCTGGTGTCGCGGCGGCAGAGTTGCTTCGCGGTGGCTCGGCGGGGCGAACTCAACTCCCGAAAAGACATGGCCCTCGCCGGCCGGTGAACTTGCCCATGGTATCGAATCGACCGCCGTGCCGCTAGCAGGACGAAGCGGAGGGTAGTGGGTCAGTTTGACTGACCCACTACCAAGCGGAGGGAACGCAGCAGGAGATGAGGTCGAGCACGTCCTGGCGCTTGACGGTAGGAGGCCAGCAGAACGGACGTGCTCGACCTCATCCCCTGCTGCTGCCACTGCCGGTGTCTTTTCGGTCCTGCAACGATTCGGCCAACGGCCCGCAAGCCCGGATAGCTTGCGGACCGTCTCTTATAGTAGTAGGCGCTGCTCACCAGAGCACCAATCTCTCTTCCGCAAGAGCGTTGAATCGAGAATATGAGATCGATAATGAGGGGCTGTGATTCAAAGTCGCCTGCATCATCGTACATCCGATACGTGACGTTGACTGCGGTATTGGTCGGCTGTCTCTCAAGCGTCGCGCTTGGTCAGAAGCCCCTCCCGCGCAGCATTGATTACCCCGGGGGATTGTTCATCTGGCGCGCTGCGACGGAGGTGATTAGCCACGATGGAGTGTGGCTGACGGACAAGTTCCCCTTCTTGCCAGCGTCATTCAGGGAAGAGATTGATCGCGGCATCCGCGCCCGTAAGACGCACACGGGCGCCGTACCAGACTGCATGTTCTTAGCGAGCTTGGGCATGGACTACGCCAGCCGCGTCGTCCTCGAACCGCGGTCGTTTCGACAGGTCGTCCGCATCGCGGAGGCGGTGTTCGCGGGCACGGTCGTTTCGTCGGAATCAGGTTGGGGGTTGGGCAACCCTGGGGTCATACTCGGGATTCAGGTGTCGGCCTGGCTCAAGACTGGTGATGGCTATCGAGCCGACGACAAGGTCTACGTGTTCTACCCGGGGGCGGCCATCAAGCTGGGGCCCCTTGAAATCTGCGCTGGCGGGCGGTACATGCCCCCGCCACCGCGGCCAGGCGACTCGGTGCTTGTCTTGCCCCAGTCTCCACCGGAGATTTCCCGAGATCCGATCATTCTCATGTTGATCGATCGAGCTGTCGAAATCGTCTTCGACAGAGGCGGCCGCATCACGTCGTCAGACGCCATGTTGAGTCTGCCGGATCTTGAAGGTATGCAACGACTGCCACAGGTGGTGCGCCACGCGCAATCTGTCCTCAGGAAAGCGGAGCGATAAACCGCGCATTCTAGTTCTTGTCACTTGGAACGGCGCCGGTCCCCTTCCCCCGACCAAGCTGTGGTGGTGCCGGCGCAGCAGGAGGGGTCCTGGCGCATGGCCTTTCTGCTGGTCTCCGATCGTCAAGAGCTCTGGACAAGCCGGCCACAGTGCCAGGCCTTGCGCCAGGATCCCACCTGCTGCTCCAACGACCAGAGCCGGCTAAGAATCTTCTTCGCGCCCGGGTGTGCGCGTCCGGTCCGCGCTGCGCGGCCGCTCGAGGATCTCACCGAGATCGCGGAGCGGATCGCTGATCTGTCGCCTCAAGCGCGCGGCCAGATGCACTAACCGGTCGTGTCCCCAGAACAGCTCTTCGCCGAGTTGGAAGGTCGGCACCCCGAATACCCCCGCGCGCAGGGCCAGCTCGGTCGAGTCGCGGAGCCGCTCCTTGATGGCCGGCTGGCGGATTTTCTCCCCCAGGCCGGTCGGATCCATGCCGATGTCACTCACGCAGGCCGCCAGGACCCGCACGTCCGTCAGATCGCGGCCTTCACCCCAGCAGGCAGTCGCAAGGCGGACCACCAGTTGCAGACATTCGGGTCGATCCAGGAACAAACAAGCCGTTCGCAACGCCTCGAGCGAACGAAATGGGTGTTCCGGAGGACCCACCAACGGTACGCCCAGCAGCTCTGCCGCCCGGCGGATGTCGGCGAAGGTATAGCGGCGCTTGATGCCGACCTCGATGGGGCCGATGAGTCCCGTGGCGTCCAGTAGTGCTGCGTACACGACAGGGTGCGGCTGCCAGCGCACGCCATGCTTCGTGGCGAACGATTCGAGCTGAACCAGCGCGAGGTAGGTGTACGGAGACACGAAGTCGAAGTAGACGCTGACCGATCTCAAGACTTTTTCACTGGCAGGCTGTGGTGGACGTGGGATGCGTCTAGCTTAGCTGCTGCGTTCTGTCGCGCGCCGGCTTCAGCGCAGGTCGCGGGCGCGGAGCTCGCGGCTCCAGCGCTCGACCCCATCCTTGTCGATCACGGTTACGGTCAGTACGCGATCGGTGCGGGGGCCTTCGATGTGCAGGAGAGCGAAGTTGCGATTCTGTACCAGCGTGCCGTCGACTCGCAGCGTGTTGGGTTCCAGCTCGCCCTGGAACGGCCCGGCGGTCAACGGCGAGATCGTGAACTCGTATAACGGATAGGAGCCGCGGCGATCGAGTCGCGACATCTCCGTGCGATGGCGGTCGCCGGTGAGGAAGATCACGCCCGGGATGTCCTCTTGTTGTAGCAGCCGCAGGATTCGATCTCGCTCCTGCGGGAAACTCGCATAGGTCTCGAAGCCGTCGTACGGGTTGAGGAACTGGCCCCCCATGGCGACGAACTTGAACGGAGCACGGCTGGCGGCAAGGGTGTCGATGAGCCACTGCAGCTGCCGCTCGCCGAGGATCGTGCGCTTTCCGGTGATGCGATCGTTGGGACTGCGGTTGGTCCGGTTGTCAAGCAGCACGAACAACGCGTCGGCCCATTCGAACGTCGTGGCGATGCCGGGCAAGCCGGGAATGCCGTGCGAGGGGTTGGGCCAGAACAGCTCGAAAGCTTCACGGGTCAAGCCCTTGGCCCAGTATGCGCGGTCGCTGTTGTTGGGGCCGTAGTCGTGATCGTCCCAGATGGCGTAGTGATGCGTCGAGGCCAGCAGGGGCTGTAGCCCGGGGTAGGAGCGCGTGTGGGTGTAGCGGTGCAGGATACCGGAACGCGAGTGCCAGTCCACCTCGCGGAGGTAGGTGTTGTCGCCGAGCCAGAGCATGGCTTCCGGGGCTCGGGCCGTGAGGTGATCGAGGATCTGGAACTCCGCACCGTAGGGGGGTGGAGGCCGATCATAGGCCGGCTCGTTGACGTAAAAGCAGCTCGCCACGGCGATGGTGGCGGCTGGCGGATCGGTGCGCCACTGCCATAGCGTCTGGGTCTGAAACCGGGTCGGGTAAGGGAGCTGCACGGGGCTGCCGTCGATGAGCACCTCATACTCGTAGCGCGTGCCCGGCTCTAGCAGCTCGGCAGTGAGCGTGGCGGTGAAGGCGCGCTGCCGATCCGTGTCCACCGGTTCCGTGACCTGCCGCCGGTCGGGGTCCCCCGAGCTCCAGTACGCGATCTGCACCCGCGCCGCACTCGTGGTCTGCACCCAAAGCGCCACTTCTCGCATCTGCGAGTATCCGAGCATCGGGCCTGCCCGCAGCAGGCCACCCTGGGCGCCCGGGGCGGCGACGCCGGCCAAGATCGTGCCGGCGACAAGACCGGCGACCAACAACAGGGTGCGTTTCATCGTGCGGGTCCTTTCAGCGCTTGAGCCAGTCGCTCGACTCGAGAGGTGAGATCTTGGAGGGCATTGACGTAGACCGATTCCCAGCTTTCCAGTCCCTGCGGGCTGCCGGTTTCGATCTCGTAACGGAGCCCGGGGAGCATCCACGAAGCGTAACCGCTGAAGGGATCGGGGGAGGCATACAGCGACCGGTACCAGGGCCTGCCCTGAAGGCCCTCTGGCAGGACGAAAGCCTTCTCCAAGGCGATCAACATGGTGTTGATGTGCCGCAACAGCTCATCGGCGAACTCGTGCTCGATGAGCGCCGCATCGCGCGCCGAGATGTACGTTTTGGCTTGTTGCTGAAGGACGGTCGCTGCCGAGGCGAGGTCTAGGAGATGGAGCGACATGCCGGCTTCCTCAGCCAGGTCCTCGAGTGTACGCACGTGGCGTTTCAGGTCGGTGGCGTAGCGAGCCACGTCGTAGGGCAGCACGGTGGCGTTGGCCAGCCGCAGCGCCAGGATGCCGTCCACTCGCACCAGCGTCGGGCCGAAGACGAAATCGTGGTCGCCGAAGCGCTCGTACCAGGCGAAGTTGTCGTAGTTCGAATGATACACACCGCCGGACCCCGAGAACCCCAGCGAGCCCGATGGCACGCCGATGTGGGCATAGAAGCCTACGTGGTCGGAGCCGCCGCCGAGGTTGCCCATCTGCGGGCCCTCGTCGCCCGACTCCCGTGTCCACCAACCGTAGACACTGAGATCGCTTCCGGGATAGGCGACGGCTCGCGTCGCCTCGATGATCGGCCCCTTGAGCGAAGGCGAAGCAGAGGCGCCAAAGTTAGAGCCCCACACCGCGGAGTCGGCGTTGATATAGGAGACGGCCTTTTCGGTCAGCTCCTGGCGAAACTGCTCGACCCACTCGGTGGAGCCGATGATGCCGTACTCCTCGGCGTCCCAGTGAGCGATCAGGATCGAGCGCCGCGGCCGGCAGTTCTCGGCAGCCAGTTGGCCGAGGGTCTCGGCCAACGTCAGCAGCATCGCGGTGCCACCGTTGGGATCGATGGCGCCGAACCCCCAGGAATCGTAGTGGGAGCCGAAGATGACCCACTCCTCCGGTAACTTGCTACCGCGCAACGTGCCGACGACGTTCACCGCGCGGGTCAACGCCTTGGGCTGCTCGACCCGGACCCTGATGGTGAGATCAGAGCCGCCGGTAAGCCGGTACTGCAGCGGCAGGCCACCGCCCCAGTCCTCCGGCACCGGGTCGCCCTGCATGCGGCCGAGGATCTCGCTGGCGGCGCCGTAGCCGAGCGGCAGCACCGGAATGCGGTGCAATCCGACCTCGGCCGGATCGAGTCGCGTCACCTCGGCACCGGAATCTAATGGCAGCGCCGGCTCGAATGGCGTCAGCGGATCGCCCGTCCAGTCGAGTGTCAGCACCGACCCGCGCTGGATCGTGGTCGGGTTCATTCCGGGGCCATCCGGATACTCGCTCTGCCCGGGGGAGGAGGGATCGCTGTACATGATCACTCCCACCGCCCCGTGCGCCTGGGCGAACTTCACCTTGAAGCCGCGGTAGTTGCCCCCGTAGCGCGCGATCACGATCTTGCCTTCAACCGAGACCCCGAGCTGCGCCAGCCGGTCGAAGTCCTCCTTACGGCCGAAATTGGCGTACACGACCTCGGAGGTGACGTCACCGGAGCCGGAAAAGGCGTTCCAGCCTCCGAGCAGGTCGGGATGGCCGGAGAATCGGTCCTCGGGCAACACGGCTTCCCGGTTGGACAACGAGATCTGCTCGGGGGTGACGATCTCGGCGATGACATCATCGGTGAGCTGGGGCAAGTACACGTCGTACGGATAGCGGTCCACTTCCAGCCCGGCGTTATCCATGACCTGGGCCAGGTAATCGGCCACCCGAGCCTGCGCCGCGGAGCCGGCGGGGTGAGGCTCCGCGGTGATCATACGCAGGTGCTCGCGAAACTGCGCCGGCTGGGGCAGCTCGATCAGTCGGGCTTCGCAGGCGAGCTGTGCCTCGACCTTGGCAGGGGCAAAGCCGGTGGGCGGACGGAGGTGACCGGTCGTCTCCTGGGGCCGTGCGGCGAAGGTTCCGCTCACGACGCCGACGGTCAGGCCCACCGTCAACAGGGAGAGGATGCGATAGCGGTTCGATTCGGTGGCCATGGGCACTCCGGTCTACAGGCCAATCAAGGTGCCGAGCACGATAGCAGCGGTGGCCAGCGCCCAGAGCGCGAGGACGCGCGGGATCACGAATCGGATCCAGTCGTCGAAGCGCACGCCGGCGGCGGCGAGAATGGCCATCAGCGCGCCGTTGGTCGGGGTGATGAGCTCGCACACCCCGGCGCCGTACTGGTAGGCGAGCACGGTCACCTGACGCGATAGCCCCAGCAAGTCGGACAGCGGCACGAGCACGGGCATGGTCAGCACCGCGTGCCCGCTGACGCTGGGAACCGGAAAGTGCAGGGCGACGTGGGCGGCCATCATGCCGAGCGCCGACAGCGCTACCGGCAGCCCGGCGAGCGGCGTGAACAGCCCGTGCACGATGGTATCGATGATGCGGCCCTGCTCGAGGACGACGAAAATGGCACGGGCAAAACCGATCAGGATTGCGGCATAGGCCATGCCGCGGAACCCGTCGACGTAGGCGCGCACGGTGCCATCGAGACCCAGGCCGCCGATGAATCCGACCACGATGCCCATGATCAAAAACAGCGCCGAAAGGTGGTCGAAGTCCCAACCATGGGCCGAGATGCCGTAGATCAGGATGCCGAACGTCACCGCCACGATGGCGAGCACGAGCCCCGACCGCGTAGATCTATGGGTGGATTGGTCCTCGGGGATGGCCTCGACCGGCAGGCGCGTGCGCGTCGCGTGGCGCATCGTCGCCCAGATCCAACCGGCGAGGGCAACGAGCAGGAAAAGCGTCCGATAGCCGCCGCCTGAGAGCAGCGGAAGCTGTGCCAACTTCTGGGCGATGCCGACCTGGAAAGGGTTGATGGGACTGAAGGCCGAGCCGACGAAGGCGGCTCCGGCGCTCATCGACACCGCGGTCAGCGGGCTGAAGCCGAGCCTCCGAGCCACGATCAACAGCACCGGAATCAGAGGAATGATCTCCTCTTGCATATTCTCCAGCGTGCCACCGATAGCGAATGGGATCGCTACCACCGGAATCACCAACACGTCGCGGTCGCCCAGCCGACGAATCAGCGACTCTACCGCTGCGCGCAACGCACCGGTCCGATCGACGACGGTGAAAGCGCCACCGATCAGGAACACCAGGAACACGACGTCGGCCGCCGCGGCGAGCCCGCGCGGGATCGCTACCACCATATCGAAAGCGGCGACGGGGCTCGGGTCCACGCGATGGTAGCTGCCGGCGACGACGACCTGGCGGCCGGTCGAGGGGTCCTCGCGGCGGTCGTACTGGCCGGCCGGCAACAAATAACTCAGGATCGTCGCCAGCACGATGCAGCCGACGAGCAGGGTCAGCGGGTCCGGGAAGCGCGATTTGCTCATGGCGGCGCATTGTCGCCGTTTTCACCTCGCTCTGGCAACCGCTGCTGGCAAGACCGCATCTACCACAGCCGCATCTCCGGCCGCGGTGCCGGTTAGCAGCCCGTGGCAGAAGTGGCGTGGGTCGCGCGCCGGGGAATTGCGGGCTCAGGCAAGGCGGGCCGAGGAAGCCGATGCAGGGACTTCGGAGAG
>JACZXM010000077.1 GCA_022571615.1 Acidobacteriota bacterium
CATCATAGCCATCGACGTTCACCCCGCCATGCATCGATGCAACGAGCTGCTGGCTTGCTTGCAGTCGCGGGGAGTCAGATTGGCGGAGGGGGTGGGATTCGAACCCACGTGCCGGGTTTGTACCCCGACAACTCGATTTCGAGTCGAGCGCGTTACGGCCTGGCTTCGCTACCCCTCCGCGCTGCAGGCGCGGCCCCTAGAATAACATCCTGCGGTGCGGCGATTCTGCTGGCCGCCCGCGGTGGCTTCCGTCGCTGCTAGGGATCGTAACGGGTCAGAAGATTGCGCAGCAGAGGGATGTAGAAACCCCAGTAGAACGGTTCCTGGTCGGCACCGCGAGGGAACCAGATCCGCAGCATGGATTTGTTGAGCGAGGGAAGCCCTTCGGCCCAGTATGGGGCCCAAGGTGCTACGCCGTACGCGTCGGCAAGGTAGAGCAGATCGGTGGCGGCCAGATCTTCGGCCCGAAGCTCGCGGCCCTGTCCGCGTTGCTCCCCGTCGTTGACCACCGGGTAGTAGCCGACGTAGTCGCGGCGCAGATCCCAGTTGCGCGCTCCCTGCGGCGTGGCGGCCTTCTCGTGCCGGAGCACCCAAAACAGCGCCGCGTGTTCCCTGTAGTCGGGATGCGGCACGGTCTTGTCGAGCACTCGTACGCGCCAGGGGGATTCCGGCTTCAGGTACCAGCGCACGGGTGCCGAGCTGCAAGTGAAGACTAGGAGAGACACACCAGCAAGACCGATCCGCCAAAGAACAAGCGACCCAGGAGTCTCATGCGTCCCCTTCCTGTATTAGCAGGCCACGGTCGACCAGGCTGAGCCGTACCGTGACCTGGGTGCCGTCTGCGGGGAGCACGCCGGGGCGGACTTCGAAGTGGGTCGCTCCCTGAACGAAATCCGCCACCGTATAGGTGGCGTTGCCGACCTTGCTGCCCGGGCACGAGTACAAGCACACCACACAACCCGAATGCCACTGGCTGATGTTGTCGCGATGGCCGCCCAAACGCATGTCGAACCCGCGATCGCCCGAATCCACGAGGAGTTGTTCGAGGCCAAGCGCTTCGCTTCGACCCGGCACCAGGACCTCGACACGAACCGACGGGCCGGCGATGACCTTCCTCGGAGCTTCGGCGTCGGGGTCGTTGCGGTCGTCCCAGCTGTCGACTTGCAGCGCGTTGCCCGGCTGTGCGCCCAGGCTCTCGAGAGCGTCGAGCACCTGCACGTCGGAGACCTGAGCCAACAACAGCGCGTGGTCGGCGGAGCCACCACCGTCCCATACGATGAAGTGATAGCCGGACATTTCGCCGCCGTTGCGGAAGGCCTCAGCCGATACCACGGCCGCAAACTCGATCGAGGAATCCGACGTGATAGTAACCTCGCCGCTCGGTGCGGCGGTGCATGTGTACGCCGGCCCCGCCAGCAGCCCGGCAACCGCGATGCGCTTCAGTTTCGTCAACCGCATTGGCATACTCGTATCCGGTCGAGACAATCGTGGACGCCTATCGAACCATGCTGCGGAGCGTTGCTGAAGACAAATCGCTTCGACAGCGGGAAGTGGCCAACAGCGGCCGTGGGCGGTCAAGAGAGGTTATGTGCTAGCAATCCTTATCGCGTTGCTCTCGGCCGTCGGGCTGGTGATCGCCACCTACTTCACCGCCGTCGCCTATCGCTGGGTGCAGCCGGACGTGTGGTGGGTGCCGTCATTCTGCCAGCTTGGCGAGGAAAGCTGCGCCGCGATCGTGTTCACACCCCGGGCTCGATTGTTCGGAGTCCCGAATTCGCTGTTGGGGCAGCTTTACTATCTGTCGCTGCTGGCGGCGGCCGGTGGCGGCCTGCTCGAACAGGCGCTGTGGCTGCACGTGTTGCTCGGCGCCTCCTCGTTGACCGTGCTGACGGGCGCCTACTTGACGTACTCGTTGCTGTTCCTCACCCGCGTGAACTGCCGGCTATGTTTCACCAGCCACGCCATCAATTTGGCCTTGTTCGTTCTGTTGCTGGGGAGGGAGGCTGCGTGAAATCGGATCTCGGCGGCTTGCGGCCGCACTCAGCCTGCAACCAGCAGGTCGGCGCCCCAGACCGCCAACAAGCCGATGGCGCTGCCGACGATGACGTCGATCGCATAATGATAACGGCCGTACACGGTGCTGACGAGCATCATGGTACCGACGAGGCCGCCGACAACAGCACCTTCGGTACCCCAGATGCGCCAGCACCAGAGCATGAAGATGACGCAGGTGGCGCTGTGCGCGCTCGGCATGGCGCCGCCCTTGTGGGGCGTGTCACTCCACATGATGCGATTCATCACGGCGGTAAACATGTATCCGTCAAGGATCTGCTCGCGCTCTGGTAACAGGTCTTCCAACACCAACGCCCAGCGCGGGCCCCAGAGCGGGTACCAGGGGTAGATCGAGTAGCACACCGCGTAGCCCAGGCTCACCGCCATGGCCATGGCCTCGAATCGACGATGCTGCCCGGCGGCGTACAGGGCCACCCCGACCACGGGCGTGTACAGGTAGTACGACCAGTAAGAGAAATTCATCAGCTCGTTGAGCCAGCGTGGCTTGCCGCGCGCCATCCACAAGCTGGGATTGCCGAACCAGCGCTTCTCGGCGGCAATCAGTGCCGGGTCGAACGAGAAACCTTGGTCATGAAACAGATGCAAGGTCGTGCCGGCCCATGCATAGGCCCACCAGTAGTAGACGATCGGGAGCCACAGCCGCAGGAACAGCAGCGCTCCGGATGCGCCCCAAGAGGAGCCCGAGCGCGCCAGCCAGACGAAAAACGCGGCCAGCACCAGGTTCACCAGATGGAACCGGTAGCGCCGTGGGTGCGGGTGCCGGGCGATCAGATGCCAGAACGAGTTCACGACCCCGAACGGGATCGTCATCAGGCATAGGAGGCTGCCGATCTGGTCAGCCACGCGCGGTCCTCGCGGTCTTGCTCACACTTCGACCACGGCCCGCTACGCTCAGCGCTCTACCACCAGAGCCGGCATGTCCTCGGCGGCCGGCGGCCAGTCGATGATGAGCCCTCGCCCCACACCGCGCGCGACGCGTTCGCCGTAGAGATGATCGACCAGATACATCGCCACGTCGTAGCTCTTGACGCCACCTTCCGAGGTCAGCGCCATGCCATCGTGTACGAAGCTCACCCCGCGCCGCAGGTCCAGGTGCGGGAAGGTGGCGGCGAAGCGATCCTGGTCGCCCGGGAAGGTGGTCACCGATCTGCCTTCCAGCAAACCGGCGGTGGCGAGCACGAAGGCGCCGTCGCACAGCGAAACGACGAACCGAGCTTGGAGTCCGGTCTGACGCACCCAGCGGATCAGGCCCTCGTCCTGCAGATCGGCCCCCATGCTTCCTTCGGCGCTCGGGACCACGAGGATGTCGATCTCGGGCGCGTCGTCGAACCCATAGTGGGGCTGGATTCTCAGCCCCTCGAACGTCGTGACCGGCTGGCCATCGGGAGAGACGGTGAACACCTCGATTCCTGGCTTGGTGTGAAAGACGGTGTGATGGAGGATGTCGTACGGTGCCATCAGCTCGCTGTTGTAGACGCCGTTCACGATCAGGAATCCAGCACGCAACGGGCGGTCGTTGGGCAGGTCGTCGGGGGCCGGAATGCGACTCCAGGGGGACTGCGCTGGAGACGGAGCCACAAGCAGCAGACTCGCTGCCATCAGCGGAAGCAAGAGAGCGGTGGCGGATTTGATCACGTCTGGACTCCCAAGAACGGTTTAGCAGACCGTGGCGGAAGTGTGATGGTCGGGCGGAGCGGTCATTCTACTCCGACGACTTACCGCAGTCGGATCATCGCGTTAGGATCTGCTAGCGAAATGAACGCATCGGCCGGCCGTTGGGGGACGGTGCCGGTGGCTTCAGACAGGGGTGGGCAACGATGAAGGTTGGAAGGATCGGATGGCGCCGTGCGGCGATCGTGCTGGCGGTGGTGGGCGCGCTCTTGCCTGCGGGACAGACCGCATGGGCTCAGGAGGAGAACGGAGGGCCGCAGACGGACAAGAACTGGAGCAACGAGGCCGAGCTCGGTTACATCAATACCTCGGGCAACTCGGCAACCACGTCGCTGTCGTTCGGAAACCGTTTCACCTACAACTTCACCTACGCCGAGCTCACGTTCAAGGTCGACTTGTTCCGCGCAACGGCCCGCCAGGACACGCTCACGAACGTGGGTGGTGGGGTTCGGGTCGATAGCGAAACCCGGACCACGGGCGAGCGCTATCGGGCGGAGCTCAAGTACCGGCAGAACATCGTCGGTGAATTGTTCTGGTTCGGGATCGGGAGCTGGTATCGTAACCGCCCCGCCGGGCTGGATACGCGCTGGCTCGCCGGTGCCGGTTTTGGAACCCGGCTGTTGAACAACGACCGGACGGTCTTGTCGGTTGAGTTCGGTGGCGGTCTGACCCGCGAAGAGCGGCTCGATGGCGTCGAGGATACCTTCGTGGATCTGCGCGCCTATGCCGCCTGGGATCAGAAGCTCGGGGCCAGCGCCGGCATTTCCGTGTGGTCGGAAGCGTTGCTCGATATCCAGCATGCCGAGAACCTACGAATCAACTCCCACGCCGAGGTCACCTCGCACCTGACCGGCCGCCTGTCGATGCGTCTATGGTGGGATGTGCAGTTTGACAAAGATCCAACCGCCATCGTGGTCGCCACCAATCCCGACGAGCCGCCAGCTCTCCATGCCTTCAGGACCACCGATCGAACGCTGGGTGTGTCCTTAGTGGTGGACTTCTAGCCTGGCCTTCAGTGCTGCTCGAGCCAGGCGGCGGTGGCCGGGTGCAGCGGTAACGGTGCGCGGCTCAGGGCACCGAGGTCGATTTGCGCGGCGATCTGGTTGACCTGCTGCAGTTGCTCGAGACCCTCGCTCAGGCTCTCGAGGACGGCTGTGGCGATCTCCGCTTCCAGGTCGACGGTGGCGAAGATCCAGTTCATCATCGAGACGGTGGGGAGCTCGGTGTGCACACCGGGGTAGGCGCCGGCGGGTAACGTTGCCGGGGCGTAGTAGGGGAAGCGCCGGATGAGCATCTCTAGCTGTCCCGACTCCAGGCCGATGAGCCGCACATTGCTCGCGGTCGTTGCCTCGAGCACGGCGGCGGCGGGATAGCCGACGGACAGCATGGCGGCGTCGATCGAGCCATCACGCAGCGCCGCCGAGGATTCCGAAAACGACAGATAGCGGGGCTTGATGTCGTTGAGCGCCAGGCCCAGGACCGACAGCAGATCACGCGACATCTGTTCGGTTCCGCTGCCCGCCGCCCCGACCGAAACGCGCTTGCCGGCGATCTGTCGTAACGATTCGATGCCCGAGCCGCGAGCCACCAGCAAGTGTGCCAGGTTCGGGTATAGCGGCGCCACGATGCGGAGGCTGTCGTATCGGGTTGCCTCCGGCCCCTCCATCGCCTTGGCCAGGGTGGTGCCGATCGCCATGCCCAGGTCGATGTCGCCAGAGGCCACCCGGTTGAGGTTCTCCACCGAGCCGCCAGTGACCTCGGCGGTGAAGCTCATGCCCTCGACCCGCTCCGAGAGCATGCGGGCGAGCACGCCACCCAGGGGGTAGTAGATGCCCCCGGTTCCAGCGGTTCCGATGCTGCCGAACCGCCTCCCGGCGCCCTCTTCCGGCACCGCGCAGGCACATGCCACCACCAGCAGGACGGTTGTTAGCGCAACGGTGTCAGCTCGAGCCATGTGCTCTCCTTGTCGGTCGGAACCAGGAAACGATCAGAACCGCGGCCGCACCCAGGGCGATGGGCCTTCCCGCCAACAAGAGCGCCAGCGCCACAGCCACCAGCAGGCCCCGCTCCCAGACCGGGAGAGGGCGATTGTGATAGCCGACGGCGCCAGCTGCAAGGGCGGTCACCCCCAACAGCCCCGATCCGACGGAGATCATGATGTCGATTGGAGGGGCGGCCAGCAACAAGGCGGGATGAAGCACGAAAGCAAAGGGCACCAGGAAGCCGGTTGCGGCCAGCGCCATCGCCGTCATGGCGGTTCGAAAGGGTGGGGCGCCGGCCAGCCCGGCGGCGGCATAGGCGGCCAGCGAGACCGGCGGTGTAACGTTGGAGATGCAACCGAAGTAGAAAATGAACAGATGCGCTGCCAGCACCGGTGCTCCCAGCTGCACCAGCGCCGGCGCCCCCAGTGCAGCCAGCACCACGTAAGCGGCGGTGGTCGGAAGGCCGAGGCCCAGGACGATGGATCCCAGCGCCGTCAACAGCAGCGCCAACGGCAGCTGTCCAGCCGAGAGCTGGACGATGAGCTCCGACATTCGCAGGCCGATCCCGGTCAGCGTAGCGACCCCGACGACGATCCCGGCGGTAGCACACGCCGCCGCGACCTGCACCGCTCCGGCGGCGGCGGCGATGAGCGTGTCCGCGATCTGTCGTCGGTCGAGTCGGGTCTGCCGCCCCACCAAAGTGATCGAGGCCGCGGCTACGACGCCCCAGAAGGAGGCGCGCATGGGCGAGCGCCCGAAGGCCAGAAAACCGACCACGACCGCAAGAGGGAGCAGCAGATGGATGCGATCCAACACGCCACCTGAGTCGGGGCTGTCGGGCACCGCTCCGACGCCGGTCCGTCCGGCCGCGAAGTGGATCGCCGCTAGCAACGCCACGTAGTAGAGGATGGCGGGGATGATGGCCGCTGTCGCCACCCGGAGATAGGGGATGTTGGTCCAGGTGGCGAGGATGAAGGCTCCGGAGCCCATGACCGGCGGCATGAGCTGCCCGCCGGTGCTGGCGGCGGCCTCGATCGCGGCGGCGAGGTAGGGGCGAAAGCCGGCGCGCTTCATCATCGGGATGGTGAGGCTGCCGGTCGTTACAACGTTGGCGACCGCACTGCCCGACAGCGACCCCATCAGGGCACTGGCTACAGCCGCCGTCTTGGCCGGTCCGCCGCGCGTGCGCCCGGCGACCCGCCGGGCGAGACCGATGAGCAGCTCGCCACCGCCTGCCCGTTCGAGCACGGTCCCGAACAGAATGAACAGATAGACGAAATCTGCCGACACCCCGAGCGGAATGCCCCAGATGCCCTCGGTCGAAAGGTACAGGTGCTCGACCACGCGGGTCAGCGGGTAACCGCGGTGTGCCAGCGGTCCCGGCAGCCACGGTCCGACCTGCGTGTACGCGAGCGCCAGCAGGGCCACCGAGACCAACCCCCAGCCGGTGGTGCGGCGAGCGAGCTCGAGCACAACAAGCACGGCGATGGTGCCGGCGGCGATGTCCAGAGAGGTGGCGTTGCCAGCCCGCTGGACGAGCATCCGATGTTGGCTTACCAGATAGCCGCAGCTTCCCAGCATTGCCAGGATCAGCGCGGCATCGAACGTGGCGCGAAGCGGTGCCGTACGCAGCGACGATGCCGCCGATCCTTTGGCCAGCCTGCCGATCTCAAGGCCCAGGAAACCGAGCGTCGCCATGAGCGCCAGATGCACCGGCCGCTGTACCAGCGCCGTAAAGGAGACCCAGCCGGCCGAGTACAAATGGAACATCGCCGCGGTGGCGGCTACGAGCGTGATACCGATGCGGCGCATGACCGGCATACAATACTCTCCTGTCATGGCCGAACGACGTTTCTGACAAGCGCTGGAGATAGGTGCCGAGATGAAAGTGACGCTGCCGTTCCTGTTGCTGAGTTTCACGCTCCTCGCAGCATCTGCCTGCGGACCGGGCGAGCTCGCAACTCCGTCCCAGCCCCAGGCCCGTCGGATCATCTCCAACACGTTCCCGGAGGCCGAGGTCATCGTCCGAGAGGTCAATCGGTCGGAGCACACGCTCAGCGTCGCCGCCGAGTTCAACGGTGCCGACGTGACCTTCATCATGGGGGCTAGCGATCAGGCATGGAAGATCGAGCGCGTCGAACAGGGCAGCAATTCTTACAGCATCGAGCAACTCCGACAGATCGCCGACACCATGGCGATCATGCGCGAGATCTCCGATGCGCTCGAGGCTTTCCGCGAGGCAACAGGCCAGTTCCCGTTGTTGGATGATCAGGTCGGCTTGCTGGAGCTGGTGCCGAATTACTACGAGTACGCGCCGCAGATGCCGATCGTGGACGCCTGGGATAGCCCGCTGCGATACCGGCCCCAGGGACAGGACTACACGATCACCTCGGAAGGGCCGGACCGATCAAACGGAACGACCGACGACATCATTCTGATCACCGGCAGCTTCGTGCAGGCGGAGTGAGCGGCGCCCGCGCCCGACCGCCTGCTGCCGGTCAGGTTTCCCTTAGCTGCCGGAAGAACGACTTGAGCAGCTCGCTGCATTCCGACTCTCGGCAGCCCGAGCGTACCTCGCGTAGGTGGGGCGAAAGCCGCGACGGCAGGAGCTCGACCGCCGAGCCGCACGCACCGTAGCGAGGATCCCTCGCACCGAAGACGAGCCGTTCGACGCGGGCCCATACGATCGCCCCGATGCACATCGGACAGGGCTCGAGTGTGACCACGAGCGTCGAGCCTTCCAGGCGCCAGTCGCCGCGGGCCGCGCCAGCGGCGCGCAAGGCGAGGATTTCAGCGTGAGCGGAAGGATCGTCGAGCTGCTCGGTTCGATTGTGCCCGGTGCCCAACACGCTGCCGTCCTGGATCAGGACCGCGCCTACCGGCACTTCGCTTTCCGCCGCCGCGGCGCGCGCCTCCGAGATTGCCCGTTCCATCCAGGAGTCGATGTCGATCGCAGCCATGATTGCGGGCAAAAAAAGCGCGCCCTGGAGGACTCGAACCTCCAACCTCCTGGTCCGTAGCCAGACGCTCTGTCCAATTGAGCTAAGGGCGCACTTACACGATGTACAGAGCGTGCCGACAGCATAGCATCGGTCATCTCTCCCTGTCGCCGCCCGGCGGCGGCGCGAGTCCACATGCCAGCGCTCGGGGAATCGCTGCCGTTGACTCTCCCGAGTCCAGGTGTTACACGACAGTGTGGTTGGCGCCTACGAGAGGATCGGCGGATGCGTCTTCGAGTCCCGTTCGCAATGATCGCCCTTACCCTGATCTGCGGCCTTGCCATGGCCCCCTCTGCTGCCCCTGCGAACGAAGGTCGACGCGCGGCCGGGGTGATGCTCCCGGAGGCCGAGGAGACCCTCGAGCCGCTCGAGTTCCCCAACGCACCGGCGGCCAGGCACAGCCAGCGCCCCTCTGCCTCGATCGGACGCGGTGCACCGATGCTGGATCCGACGATGGATCCGGCGGGGCTGGCGCGTGCCAAGCGGCGGGCGCGATGGTCGCCCGACGCACCCGTGGCCGA
>JACZXM010000078.1 GCA_022571615.1 Acidobacteriota bacterium
CCGAGTACGACGAGCGGGCCGAGCTCGCCCCGCCTGCGTTTGTCCACTCGCGCGGATCGCAGGTGCCATTCGACTCGAAGGCGGTCGGTGGGAATCCCCCGGTGCAGGACGCTCGAAGTGGGACCGTAGTAATCCTGCCAATAGGTATCGGCGATGACGCCGAGCTTGCTGAAGTTGAAGTAGCCGTTGAGCGACTCGAGCGGATCGTAGGTCCAGATCATCAGATCCAGACCTTGCTCGAGCGCCGCATCACGCTGCGCCCACTTCAGGCGGGCCCCCAATCCGGAGGCGCGAGATTCCGCATGCACGGCGGTCATGTGCGAGTAGTGGTGCAGTCGGCCCTGGTCGTTGCGGCCGAGAAAGCCGTAGCAAAACCCTCGCAGGGCGCCGCCCGTATCGAAAGCCCCGAGCACGATCCCCCCGGCCCGGTTGGCCGCCATCATCTGGGTCAAAGGGACCACGTCCAGGTCGCCGCTGAACCCCCAGGCAGCGCGCTGGAGCTCCTCGCACTGGTGGTACTCGGCGATCGTCCGCACGCGGCGGATCTCAAGCTCACGATCGCCCATCCGGCTCACACTCCGGTCGGGTGCTCGATCCATCGTGTGTCCACCTCGAAGCGTTCCGCCAGCAGCTCCCCGACAGCCTTGACCCCGAACGTCTCGGTGGCGTAATGGCCGCCGAACAGGCAGCTCAGGCCTGCCTCGCGCGCCTGATGGTAGGCGGAATGTCGCGGCTCGCCGCTGATGAAGCAGTCGACTCCGGCGGCGATTGCCTCGGCCATCAGCGAGCAACCGCTGCCGGTCACGATTGCCAGTCGGCTCACCGGATCCGGACCGAAGGCCCACATCCGCTGCTCATCGCAGCCAGCGGCGGCGAAACTCCCGGCGAGCTCCGCTAGCGGCATTGGCCGCGGCAACGTGGCCAGCAAACCGATATCCACGCCGCCGTGATCGCCGAACGTCCCGCTCGCCTCGGCGCCCAGGGCACGCGCCAACAACACGTTGTTGCCGACCTGGGGGTGAAGATCCAGCGGCAGGTGCGCTGCGTACAGCGACAGGCCGCCACGAAAGCACGAGGCCGCGTTGGCCCCCAGGGACCCGCTCAGCCGCTGTGGCGGGCCGAACAACAGGCCGTGGTGCACGAGCAGCAGGTCGCAGTCGGCGTCGATGGCCTGGCGGATCGTTTCGGCAGCCGCATCGACCGCCAAGGCCACGCATCCCACACTCTCGCCCGCCTCGACCTGGAGGCCGTTGAGCGATGCGTCTGCAACCGCGTCGATCGCAAGGTAGCCGTCGAGCCACTCGACTATCTCCGAGAGCGTTGCGCCCATCCGTCTCGCCTCCTCCTAGCCTGCTCGCGCTGTCGATCGCGGCTACCTTACCAGGCGGTGGAGCGGCTTACGTGTTCCCGACCTCACGATAGGGTCCGGCAATGGCGAGCCCGTAGGCGTCCGGGTGCAGCAGCTCGCGCGCGGCCTCGGCGACCGCCTCCGTGTCGACCGCGCCAACTAGGCCCTCGAAGCGCTCGAGATAGTCGAGCCCGAGATCATACAGCTCGATCTGCTGCAGGACGCCGGCGATGCCCTCGTTGCTTTCGAGCGTTCGTGGCAACGAGCGGATGGTCGCCGCCTTTGCGTTGTCGAGCTCCTCGTCGCCGACCGGTTCGGAACGAATCCTCTCGATCTCGGCCAGGATGCTGGCGACCGCCGGCTCGACGTGCTCGGGCTGTAGGCCGGCACGCACCAGAAACGGACCCGGCCCGAGGCCAGCCTGCAGCGTGCTGTAGGTGTAGTAGGCCATCCCCTGGTCCTCCCGGACCGAGCGTCCCAATCGCCCGCCCATCGCGAAACGGCCCAGCACCGTATTGAGCAGCGTGGCGGCGTAGTAGCGGTGATCATCGCGCCGGATCGAAGGGTGTCCGAGGGCGATGTCGACCTGCGACTTGTCGGGCATCTCGATGACCCTGCGGGTCACCGCCCCCAGCTCCACGGCGTCGGGTATCGAGACCTGCGCTGCACGGAAGCCGATGCCCGGCGGATCGTCGCTCCAAGGCCCGAGACAGCGCTCGACCGCTTCTCGCACGAGGCCGGGATCGACATTACCTACGATGACCACGAGCGCATCGCCGGCTCGATAGTGACGAGCATGGAACTGGCGCACGTCATCCGCGGTGATCGACTCGACCGTCGACAATGTGCCCCGAATTCGCTGCGCGTAGGGATGCGATCGCGGATACACGAGCTCGCGAAAGGCATGCATCACGACGGTGGCGGGATCGTCCTCGTCCTCGCGCAAGGCCGTGCGCCGGTCGCCTTTGAGCTTGTCCACCTCGGTCTCGGGAAACACCGGCTGGTAGGCCGACTCGGCAAGCAACTCCAGGAGCACCTCGAAGTCCTCTGCCCGCGACTGGGCGACCAGGCCCGCCGTGTGCCGTCCACCGCTGCCGGCAAGATGGGCGCCGCGATAATCGAGCACCTCGCCGATCTCCATCTTGTCGCGGCGCTCGGTGCCACGCATCAATCCCCGCGCTACCAACGTTGCCAGGCCTGCCTTGTCCCGGGGCTCGAAGGCCGACCCGGCAGGGACGCTGAGGCTGATGGTCACCGCTGCGGACGCTGCGTTGCGCTGCTGCAGCAGGGTCAGCCCGTTGGTGAGCCGTGTGCGGACGGGATCCCAGTTGCTCACGGGTCCATCCCCTGCGGTACGAACCAGCCGACGGTGCGGCTCTCCGGCCGCCACGCCTCCTCCGCAGCCGCTCGAACGTCCTCGGCGGAAACCGCCTCGACCCGCTGCGGCAAACGCTCCAGGTCCTCGAGGGTTGCGATGGTGGCGAAATACCCGAGCTGGTGGCCGATCTCCGTCACCCGCTCGGACTCGAAGGCGAGAGACGCGAGCACCTGGTTCT
This sequence comes from Acidobacteriota bacterium, assembly GCA_022571615.1. GTDB lineage: Bacteria > Acidobacteriota > UBA890 > UBA890 > WLXD01 > JACZXM01. The sequence continues at coordinate 2,905 of JACZXM010000078.1, forward strand.
TGGCCTTGCGCAGCTCGTGCTCGGGCACGGGATGCTCGCTCACACGGGCCAGGGCGTCGAACAGGGCACGCTCGACCTGGCCGTGCTCGATTCCCTCTCGCAGGGTCGCCGATATCTCGTACAGATACGGCTCCTCGGTGGGTAACAGCGCCGAGCTCACGGCAACCACCAGCTCCGACTCCACCAGCGCCTCGTACAGCGGCGCGGTGGTCCGTGCGTTGCGCCCGAAGCCGCCGCTCCAGAGATTGATCCCCTTGCCCCCGGACAGCACCGCGTCGGCAAGCAGCAACGGAACGAAGTTCTGGTGTGTGAAGGCGGGGGCCCGATAGGCTACCTGCAGGTAGGCGGCGGTGCCGGGCCGCTGTACCACCACCCGGCGCTCGGCCCGTTGCTCCGGTTCCCGGACCGCCGGCGGCAGCGATGGCGCCCCGGGCTCCAGCCCTCCGAACAAGCTCTCCACGGTCTTGAGGGCACGATCCGCCTCCACATCGCCGACGATCACGAGCGTCGCGTTGGCAGGCACATAGTAGCGGCGGTAGTGGTCAACGAGGTCTTGGTGCTGCATGGTCTCGAGGTCGCTCTGCCAGCCGATTGTCGGCCACCGATACGGGTGCATCCGGAACGCTGCGGCCGTCACATCGATATTGAGCTCGTACTCGGGCCTGTTGCGGTTGCCTTGCAGCTCGGCAAGTACCACGGTGCGCTCGGATTCGAACTCCTTCGGGTCGTACAGACACTCGCCCATCCGCTCCGCTTCGATGCGCAACGCCAGCTCGAGCTCGTCGGCCGCCAGGGTCTCGAAATAGGTCGTCTGGTCGATCCAGGTATAGCCGTTCCAGGTACCCCCGGCGCGCTCGATCCAGACCTTGAGCTGTTCACGCGAGATATTACGCGTGCCTTTGAAGTTCATGTGTTCGACGAAATGCGAGATCCCCGTCAGGCCGGCCTGCTCGTGCTTGGACCCGACGTGGTACCAGCACCAGACCGATACCAGCGGCGCCGTATGCACCGGGCGTACGAGAACCCGTAGCCCGTTGGGCAGCCGGGTATCGTGCACGCCCTCAACTATCTTCATGGCTGGAAGCGCTCGTGGTGTCGAAGATCTCGGGGGCGTACGCTTGCATGAGCTCGCGCGTGACATCGTCGGCGGGTGCGAACGCACGCTGGCCGACGTGGACCCGCCACCGGTAGCGCGGCCCAGGGTCGCGGGCACCGCAGGCAACATCGAGAGTACCGTAGAAATACGACAGCATCCGGGCGGTGCACTCGATCGCGCCCTGTTGCGACTGGATGTATTCGCCCAGCGGCGGCCGGGTGCCGACCTGATAGGTGACCACCACCTCGATCGCGCGCCGGATGTCGCCGGCGCGATACATACGGTTCACGGTGTACAAGGCAACCAGTCCCAGGATCGCGGCGGGAATCACCAGGAACCAGTTGTCCTTTCCGATATGCAGGCGCGCCACCACGGCCCCCTAGATCAACAAGCCAGCGATGAAATACAACAACAGGGCCGCGAGCCCCGGGATGATGGCGTACGGAATCTGGGTCGTCACGTGCTCGATATGGTCGCAGCCGGCCGACATCGACGACACCACCGTGGTATCGGAAATCGGTGAGCAATGGTCGCCGAAGATCCCGCCGCTCATCACGGCACCCACCACCAGCGGCACTGAGCCGCCCAGCTGCTGGGCCAGCGGCACCGCGATCGGCATCAGGATAGCGAACGTTCCCCACGAGCTGCCAGTGGAGAATGCGATCACGCAGCCGGTCAGGTACACCAGGGGCGCCACGGTTGCCGCGCCGATCCAAGGGGCGACCGATTCGGCCACGTAGGGTCCCGTTCCGAGCGCACGGCAGACCGCCCCGATGCCCAGCGCCAGCGCCAGGATCGCCGCCACCGTCACCAGTTCCTGGAAGCCACGCACTGCCATTTCGGCCATCTCGACAAAGTTGAACAGTCCCTGCACGCGGTACAGAAGCATCGCCGCGAAGACACCGGCGCTGACGGCCCACAAGACCGCCGTGGACCCGTCTCCCCGGGTCCAGTCCCCGTCGCCGGTGACGTGGAGCACTGCCGGCACCATCGCCACGGTGACGATCAGCGGCAGCAATAGGTTGCGTGCCTTCTTGCCGGCCTCAGGAGGCTCGACACCCACGTGCAACACCGGGTCATCCCCGCTCACCCGGCGCTCCAATCCCTCGCGGGCAGCCTGCTCGGAACGTCGCATCGGTCCGATCTCGAAGCCCGTCAGCGCGACCCAATACACCATGCCCAGCGCCAGCAGAGCATAGAAGTTGAGTGGAATCGCCGTCACCAGGACGGCAAGCGGATCCGTCAGGCCCTGGGCGGCAAGCAACCCCAGGATCAGCGCCCCCCAGGCGTTGAGCGGGAACAGCATGCAGATCGGGGCTGAGGTCGAGTCGCAAATATACGCGAGCTTGGCGCGTGAGAGCCCGACACGGTCGAATAGCGGACGCGACACAGTGCCGGTGATCAGGCAGGTGATGTTGGATTCGATGAAGATCGACACTCCGATTGTGGCCGCGATCAGCTGCGCCGATCTGGGCCCACGCACCCAGCCGCGTCCCACCATCCACTCCGCGAAGCCCGTCACGCCTCCCGACTCACGCACCAGCAGGATCAGGGCACCGACCACGAGGGTGAACATCAGTGTTCGGGCGTTTCCCGGGTCGGTCACCACTTCGACGAGCTGCTCGAGGGCTCCCCCCGCCCCGGCCACCGGGTTGCCGGTCAGAATCGAGGTGCCGATCCAGATTCCGCCGAACAGTGACAGGTGCACCTGGCGCGTGTAGAGAGCCAGGCCGATCGCCAGCACCGGCGGCAGCAGCGAGAGCCAACCGTAGGTCGCGTCCATCGGGACATCCTGTGATGGGGTTGGGGAACCAGCGGGGCCCGCATGTTACCGCGACGGACCAGACCCCATTGTGTCGGCTCGGGCGAGCACGGCCATGACTGCTACACTCGCGCCATGGGCGTGAGTGTCGAGACCCTGCACTACTACCATGGCATCGAGCGCCTGCGCTACTTGGGCAGCTGGATGGTCACGATCCTGGCGACCGTCTTGTGCGGCAGCGCCGGCATCGCCGCGTCGCTTGTCGATCGCAAAGGCGATGCCCCGCACGAGTGCGCTCGGGCCTGGGGCCGCTCGCTGCTGTGGATCTGCGGCATCGAGCTCCGGGTGCAAGGGGGAGAGCACGTCGAGCCCGACAGGGCTTACGTCTTCGTGGCCAACCACCAATCCTCACTCGATATTCCGGCTCTCCTGGTGGCGTTGCCGCTCCGCTTTCACCTGTTGGCCAAGGCGTCGCTGTTCCGGATCCCTTTCCTGGGCTGGTACATGAAACAAGTCGGTTACGTGCCGGTTGATCGTTCCTGCGCGCGGCGCGCGGTCCAGTGCCTGGAGGAGGCCGCAGAACGGCTCGCGAGTGGCACCTCCGTGCTCCTGTTCCCAGAAGGGGGGCGCACACCGGAAGGCCAACTCGGGCGCTTCAAGACTGGCGGGTTCCGCCTCGCCCAGACGACAGGGCTGTCGTTGGTGCCGGTGGCTTTGATCAACAGCGGTCGGCTCATGGCGCGCGGGGCACGCTGGCCGGATCCCGGCGTCATCGAGGTGCGCATCGGCGAGCCCGTGCCGGCCGCGACCGATGCCCGCCCCCGCGCTCTCGCCGACACGATGCGACAGCGGATCGCCGAGCTCCAGCAGGCGGCTAGGATCCCATGATCCCTCTGAAGGATTTCAATCCCAGCCGCACCACACCATGGGTCACCTACGGCCTGCTGGCGGTCAACGTCATCGTCTTCCTGTGGCAGGTTCAACTGCGCCTGTCGGTGAGCGACCAGGCGTCGGTCACCTTCGTGATGCGCCTCGGGTTGGTGCCCGCCTATCTGCTGTCGCCCTCGATCTGGTCGCAGATGATAGTGCCAGCGCCACTGACCCTGGTGACGTCGATGTTCGTCCATGGCGGGCTGTTCCACCTGGCCGGGAACATGCTCTATCTGTGGGTGTTCGGCGACAACGTCGAGGACGCCATGGGGCCGGTTCGTTTCGCGCTCTTTTATCTCCTGTGTGGGCTGGGGGCCGCGGTATCACAGGTCGTCTTGATGCCGGGCAGCGTGGTGCCGATGGTGGGAGCCAGCGGCGCGATCGCGGGGGTGCTCGGCGCATACATGATCCTGTATCCGGCGGCGCGCGTGCTCACACTGGTGTTCCTGTTCATCTTCGTGCGGTTGATGGTTCTGCCGGCGGTGTTGCTGCTCGGGTTGTGGTTTCTGCTGCAGCTGCTGTCGGCCGTGGTCGGGGGTGGAGCGGGCGTGGCGTGGTTCGCGCACATCGGCGGCTTCCTTGTCGGCGTGGTGCTGGTGCGCGGCTTCGCGGCGCGGATTCGCAGGCCGATCGCACACATTCGGCCCTGAGCTAGCAGGCTGTTGTAGCGCTCAGCTCAGAATCTCGAGCATCCTGGAGCCGATCTCCGATGGGCTCTTGACCACGTGCACCCCGGCCGCTTCGAGCGCCTTCATCTTCTCGGCCGCGGTGCCCTTGCCACCGGCAATGATGGCACCGGCGTGACCCATGCGCTTACCCGGAGGAGCGGTCTGGCCGGCGATGAACGACACCACCGGTTTGGGATATCCCGCCGCGATGTACTCAGCGGCGGTGTCCTCGTCCGAGCCACCGATCTCACCGATCATCACGACCGCGTCGGTCTCATCGTCCTCGGCGAAGCGCTCCAAACAGTCGCGGAAGCTGGTGCCGATGACCGGATCGCCCCCGATCCCGATACAAGTCGACTGCCCGAGCCCCACACGGGTGAGCTGATCCACTGCCTCGTAGGTCAGGGTGCCGGAGCGCGAGATCACCCCCACGCCACCTTCGCGGTGCACGAATCCAGGCATGATCCCCACCTTGCACTTACCCGGCGAGATCACTCCCGGGCAATTCGGCCCGATCAGCCGGGTCCCCCGGGCGTTGCAATAGGCGACGACATCGACCATGTCGAGAGTCGGGATCCCCTCGGTGATACAGACAACCAGCCGCAGGCCAGCCTCGGCAGCCTCCATGACCGCGTCGGCTGCGAACGGTGGGGGTACGAAGACCATCGAGGTCTCGGCACCGGTTGCGGATACCGCCTCCAGCACCGTGTTGAAGACCGGCACCGCGTCGTTGAATCGAGTGCCGCCCTTGCCCGGGGTCACCCCGGCCACCACGCGGGTGCCGTAGTCGATGCACTGACCGGCGTGAAACGACCCTTCCGAGCCCGTGATCCCTTGGACCAGGACACGGGTGTCGGCGTGCACGAAGATGCTCACGATCCAGTTCCCGCCGGTGTTGCGCTGCCCGCTGCAGCGACTGCCTTTTGTGCCGCCTCACTCAAGGTCTCGGCAACGATGAACTGCAGGTCGGAGGCTCGTAGAATCTCCCTGCCCTCCTCGGCGTTCGTCCCCTGCAATCGGACGACGACCGGCACGTCGACCTGCACTGTCTGGATTGCCTCGATGACTCCCTTGGCCACCCGGTCACAGCGCACGATGCCGCCAAAGATATTGATCAGGACGGCCCTGACGCTTTGGCCCTTCATCAGGATCCGGAAGGCGTTGGCGACGCGTTCCACCGATGCCCCGCCGCCGACGTCGAGGAAATTGGCCGGCGACCCTCCCGCGTTGCTGATCTCATCCATGGTGCCCATCGCCAGCCCCGCGCCGTTGACCATGCACCCCACGGTGCCATCCAGGGCAACGTAGCTGAGCGAGTGCCCGGCTGCCTCCAGCTCCAGTGGTTGCTCCTCGCTACGATCGTGCATCGCCGCCAGCGCGGGGTGGCGAAACAGGGCGTTGTCGTCGAGCACGACCTTGGCATCCAGCGCCACCACCGCCCCGTCCCGGGTGATGATCAGTGGGTTGATCTCCGCCAGCGAGGCGTCGAGCTCGCGAACCATGCGCGCGAGCTTGAGCATCGTGCTGGCAACGCCACGCGCACTCTTCCCGTCCAGACCCAGACGATAGGCGAGCCGAGTGGCTTGGAAGGGGCGCAGCCCCCAGCCAGCTGCGACACGCTCGCGCACGATAGCGTCCGGGTCGGAGGCCGCAACCTCTTCGATGTCAACGCCCCACAGGGCTGAGTGCCCAGCCGAGCCGCCCGAGGTGAGCCAGAGGCGATGTATGCCGCTGCCCGGTTCGTACTTCTCACGACGGCCGATCAAGACCCATTGCCTGGCCCATTCTTGGAAGCCGCTCCACGCGATATGTTCCAACTCCGGCGGTGCGAACGGGTCGACCTTGC
>JACZXM010000079.1 GCA_022571615.1 Acidobacteriota bacterium
CCAGCGCCACCCGGATCTCACCGCTCCCGGACTCCTGTGGCGCAACGGTCGCCATGGAAGGCTCGGACACCCCGAGCAAACCGGCGACGAGCGACAAGCAGATGGCTGCCCGCATGCAAGCGATCCTGGTGTCGACGAGGGTTCGGTTCGGGCGGGGTGGGAAATGTGGCGCCGAGAGGGCGAGCAACAAAGCTAGCATTTCTGCCCGTCGGTCGGTGGGCACACAGGGCAGCGCCGCGGCCCCACGCCACTTCTGCCACAGGAGGCTAACCTGCTACGTCACCTTACCGCCTTGAGCAGCACGATGAGCGCCTCGTCGCTGACGTTGAGCCGCGACGTGCCCACGACCACCGTTTCACCGATCGTGATGCCGAAGGAGCTGCTGAGCAGGGCTTCCTGGTCACCGTAGTAGATACGGCCATCCTCGCCACGGTCGAAGTCTCGACGGCTGAGCATGAAGTTCTGGATCAAGAGGTACTGGTCGTCCTCCGTGCCCTGAAACGCGAGGAACGCCTCGAACGAGCCCACCTCCCCCATCCGCAGACTGGCCTCCCGATGCGTCCGCATCCAAGCGACATCGAGCAGCTCGAAGTCCTTATAAGGGAGCAGATGAGCGACGTCGTCAAGGGCCTCAAGGGCGTCGCTCGGCAGATCGGGCATACTCAACTGACCCGGTCGGGCCCTGATCAGGGTGATCTGGAACTCGTGGGTCGTGGGCGCAGGTCGTCGCTTTCCTTCGTCCTGTGCCGCCGCCGCTGCGCTGCTCCCGACGAGCAGGGCGAGAGTGACTGCTGCTGCTAGAGCCGTAGGCTTGGTACCGAGCATGCTGATCAGCTCCTGACCTCGGGATCATCGGCCTTCCAGGGACGGTCGTCGTCCTTGCGGAGGCTCCAGATGATCCGGGTGCCGTTGGGGGCGATGAAGTGGATTTCTCGTCGGTTCGTTGCGACCGGAACTTCGATGCCGGGGCCTGCAGCCGGCACGGCCGTGGTTCGAGTGCCCGCAGGGAACGACCCATACGGTGCCGCAATCACCACCAGTGCCGCGGTGGCGACGGCGGCAAGGGCCCACGGCTTCCAGGAGCGGGGCGCATCGGCGCGAGAGACGGCGCGCACACGTGCCCGCATGTGGGCAGCCTCCGCCGGAAGCATCGGTCCGGTGTGTGCAGCCGGGTCTCCAGCGCGCAGGATGCGCGTCAGCTTGTGCTCTTTGATCGTGGGTTTCATGGCTTAGCTCCGTCTTGGTGGTCGGATGCGGCCGCCGGTGCCAGCAGCTCGCGCAGCTGTTGGCGCGCGGCGCTCAGGTGCCAGCGTACGGTGGCCGGCCGCAACCCGAGCAATGCGGCGATCTGTCGGCTGGACTCCCCGTCGAGCTCCGCCAACACGACGATGGCGCGCCGGCGCGGGGAAAGGGCGGCAAGCGCCTGGGCAACAACGACCTGTGCCTCGGTGGCACTGGAGGTAGCACGGGGCGATGGCGTCGCAGCCGGGACACTCTTTGCGCGGCCGCGTCGCTTCTGACGTCGCCACCGATCCCGCACCAGGTTGACCAGCACGCGAACCATCCAGGCTGTCGCGCCGGCATCCGATGTCGGAATCGAGCCCGGTCGCCGGGCGGCGCGCAGGAACGCCTCCTGAACCAGATCCAGGGCGACTTCGCGCTGCCCGGTCAGCCGCAGCGCCAGGCGAAACAGACGTTGGTGATGCGCGTCGAAGAGCTGTTCGAGTCGCTCTTGAGCGCTCAACTCATCTTTCTCGTCCGCGATCGGCTTGTCGAAAGCTATCGTCGTCTCCACACTCCTATATACGTACGGAGGCCACGAACTGTTGGTGACCAAGTGACAGGGGGAGACGAATGTCGACGAGAATGCGGCTGCGACGGAAAATCCTTGCAGTTGTTCTGACGTGGATGATAGCCAGCGGCTGGGCCGTTGCCGGCGTGTTGGGGGCGGCGCCACCGCAGGGGGCCAAGATCTACATCTCGGCCGATCTGGAAGGAGTCACCGGGGTCGTCACCGCCGAGCAACTGGGGCCGGGCGGCTTCGAGTACGAGCGCTTCCGGCGCTTCATGACCCAGGAGGTGCTGGCCGCCATCGAAGGTGCCCGGGCGGCCGGCGCGACCGAGATCCTGGTGAGCGATTCGCACGGCAACGGCCAGAACCTCCTGCTGGAGATGTTCGACACGAACATTCGCATCGTACGTTCGTGGCCGCGGCCGTTGGGCATGATGGAGGGCATCGATTCGAGCTTCGACGGTGCCATCTTCATCGGCTATCACGCCGGCACGACGAATCTGGACGGGGTGCGGGCGCACACGATGTCGAGCGCCACGCTCACCGACGTTCGGATCAACGACGTGTCGTCCAACGAGACCATCTGGAATGCAGCGATCGCCGGCTACTTCGACGTTCCGGTGATCATGGTCTCGGGCGACGAGGCCACCGCGGCCGAAGCGCGTGCGTTGCTTCCCGACATCGAGACCGCCATCGTGAAGCGGTCGATTTCCTTCCATTCGGCGACCACGCTGACGCCGGCTGCGGGCCAAGAGCTGATACGCCGGACCGCCGAGCGTGCGGTGGTGCGGCTTAGCGCCGGCGAATTCCGCCCGTACCGAGTCGAGCATCCGGTGTCGATCACGGTCCGATTCAAGCACTATCAGCGGAGCCAGCTGCTGGCGCTGCTGCCGTGGTTCGAGCGTCCCGACGCCCATGCCGTGCGTTTCCGCGCCGAGGACATGGTGCAGGCAGCCGCGATCTTGGAGTTCCTGGGGAGCTACCGCGCCGATATCACGCCTTGATCGGGGTAACGGGCGTGCGCAACGGATGGGGCACCTGTCGCCACTTCTGCCACGGGCTGCTAGCGCTGCTCCCGGCATGCGGGCGGGGCCCGTCGGGGCCGAACGTGATCTTGATCTCCCTCGATACCCTGCGGGCCGATCACCTTGGCCTGTACGGCTACCCACTCGATACGTCGCCGAACCTCGAGCCCTTGGCCGCGCGCGGCACCGTCTTCGACAACGCCTACTCCCAGGCTCCCAACACCGCTTCGTCCACACCACGCTGCTGATCGGCGTGGACCCGTCGGTTCACCGGGTGTGAAGCCACGGGATGGTCGCTGACAGAAGCTTGCCGGTGCTGCCGGAGCTGTTTGCGCAGGCCGGCTACCGGACCGCCGCCTTCGTGCAGCTGGAGGGCGGGGAGACCTACCGACGGGGCTTTCAAAGCTACAACCGCGGCAGGCCAGAGGGTCCAAGCGCCGGTTGGATTGATCGACGTGGCGCCGACGTTGTTGGTGCTCGCAGGGCTCGACGTGCGGTCCTCAGAGATCGCCTCGACCGCTGGCTGGCGGAGGTGGCCCGGCTCCAGAGACGGGTGGCACCACCGGGCGGGGTCGAGCTCTCGCCGCAGAAACGCCAGCGTCTCGAAGCGCTGGGCTACCTTCGATAACGCGCCCGGATGTCGCTGCCGAAGGTCTCGGCGAACGAAGCTACTGGATGTACCCGAGGATGCGCAGTCGCTCGATCACTTCCGGATCCAGGTCGCCCTCGATCTGTTTGATCTCGAGACCCGCCATAACCACGTGGTTTGCCAGCTGCTGGAGCAGCAGTCGCTGCAGCATGAGCTGCGCTTTCGCCGGACGGGCGTGTGACAGGTCGCGTTGCTCTCCCGGATCGGCGCTCAGGTCGTAGAGCTCGACGCGACCCGAGACCTCGTCGTAGATGACCTTCCAGCGGTCGTGGAACAGCGTCGCCATGGGCCGCAGCGGCGCATCCTGGTCGGCGCTCGAGGAGACCCCGGAGGTCGAGGCATACAGGTCTCGGACCGGCACGAAACCATCCAGTACCAACGGCAACAGGCTGGTGCCCTGATAGCCGAAGGACTCCGAATCGACCCCGATCCCGTCCAGGACCGTGGGTGCGAGATCGATCAGGCTCACGGGAGCCTCAACGGCCCGGGCGTACCCGCTCAACGAGCTCGGCCACTTGATCACCAGTGGTACGTGCAAGAGCTCCTGGTACATCGGCCTGGTATGCAGGAAGTGCCCGTGCTCGTAGAACGCCTCGCCGTGGTCCGCCAGCAGGACGATCATGGCCTCGTCGTAGCGCCCGCTGCGCTTGAGCGTGGCAACGATATCGGCCACCAGGCTGTCGGCGTACTCGACGTTCTCCTGGTACAGCGACAGCACGTAGCGAACATCGTCATTGGAGGGCGGGCCCTTGCCGAGACCGACGGAGAACCGCTGGAGGTTTGCCGCCGCGGGCGAGAAGTCGCCTTGATACCAAGCGCTGTGCGATCCGCCAAAGGGCGCCGGCGCGACGTAAGGATCGTGCGGCGGTACCAGGTGCACGAACGCGAACGTCGGCTTCTGGTCGCGGAACAGATCCCCCGGCGCTGGCAGCAGTTGGCGCCGTCGTATGCGGTCGCGAGGCCGCAGATCGACGATCGTGTCGACGTCGTAGCGCAGCGCGCGCGTGGCCCGATAAACCGGATGCTCGGTCCACAGATAGGTGTAGTATCCGGCGGCGTACATGTTCTGGAACAGCGACCTGATCTCGGTCGGCAGCATGTCCTTCCACCCCACCACCCCATGGGCCTCCGGGTAGCGCCCGGTGAGGATCGAGTAGATCGACTGCCCGGTCCACGCAGCGGGGGCGTAGGCGCGTTCGAAGCGGGTACCGTCGGCGGCCAGGGCGTCCACCGCCGGGGTGGCTGCGAAGCCGCGATAGGTCGAGAAGGCGTCGGCACGGGCGGCGTCGAGCAAGATCATGACCACGTCGGGCCTGCCGAGCCTGCCCGTTGACTCCGGGATGGGACGCGCCGGCGGGTCGAACTGGCGCGTGTCGACGGGCTCATCGAGAGCCCGCACGCCCAGCCCGGCCCACCGCACCGACCCCTGCACCGAGCCCCAGGAGCGCAACCGAAGGCTGACCTCGCTTCCGCCCCACGCTGAAAGGTCGGCAGAGAGGTTCTTGCTCGCTAGCCAGCCATCGTCGGAGCCGCCAGCATCCAGGAGGGTAACGGTGCCGTCGTCGGCCAGCAGCTCGGCAACCCAGCGAAGCGCGCCCTCGGACTCGGCGGGCAGGTCAAACGTCGGGCGGCCCTCCCAGCGTGCCCCGTTCGGCAACCGAAGTGCCAGCTCGAGGATGGAATCGGCGGGCATCTCCAATGCGGTGCCACCGTCGTCGGGGAGCTCGATATGCTTTGGCTTCCACCGCAAATCGGTCTCGCGGGCGGGGGTCTCCGGCGTACTTGCGGAGGTCGAGCTCGCAGACGCCGATGCGGCACCCGGCTCGTCGTACACGACGGATCCAAACGGCACCATCGGTCGAGGGGCCGGCGGCACCAGACGCAGGTAGCGGAAGCGTGCCGCCAGGAGCCGGTCATCGTCGCTATCGAGGTCCACATCGGTGGGACGGAGCGGGGTGCTGAAGCTCAGCACCAAGTGGTTGTAGCCGACGCGCATCAGATTGGCCGGAAGCGCGAACCCGGTGCGTTGCCAGTCGGGTTGGAGCACCAGGGTCTCGGGGATGCGCTCGCCGTTGAGATGGAAGACGATGCCCTGGGCGCTGGCGCCGACCGGTGGCATGACCTCGAACTCCAGGCGGTGCTCACCCTCCTGCGCGGTGTAAAGATGCAGCTCTGCTTCCTTCCCCAGGGCCCAGAATCCGACCACCTTCTCGGCGTTCGCGTCGACCGACCACCCCTTGCCAAGGGCGCCTAGTGAGGTGGGATCCCGACGGCTGATGACGTCGGTCGCGAGCGTGCCACGGGCCAGTCCGAGAACCCGCTCCAGCGGCAGATCCGGAGGCCCGCTGTCCGAGCAGGCGAGCAAGGAGCCTGCCACCAGGATCAGGGCGCAAAGATAGGAAGTCCGGAACATGGGCAAGCGTCGGGAGCAGGAGAGCGCTGGGGTCACAACTGTGCCGCACCCGCGCGGGCCACGCAAACGCCAGGCGCCCTGGGGTCTCGGCCCGCTAGCTTTGCTCTCGCAGTCGGATATCGCGCCCCGGGGTCCATCTCACGCCCGCAGCGTCGAGCGCGGCGTTGAGCTCGGACAGACGCACACCGGCGAGCTCGTTGAGGATGCTCACTACGCTCGCCAGTCGCTCCTGGGCGTCCGATAGCACCTTGAGCTCCTCCGCGCTTGGCGCTGCCGTATAGCCGCTGATTGAGCCGGCCAGCCGGTTGATGAGCCTGGAGATGCCGACAGGGACGCTCGGGTCCGGCGGCAAGCCGCTGGCTCCGCGCAACTCGGTGAGCGCCTTGTCGACCGATTCAGACAACGACTTGGCCTGCTCCGCCATCTCCTCGGGTGCGCCCGGCGTGTCCGCGATCGCCTGCGTAATGGTCTCCAGCTGGCCCTGTAACTGCTGTGCCGTCGTCATCGCCGCGTGGACAGTTGCCTGCAGGTGGCTGAGCTGTAGCAAGGTGTCGTGCCGTGCCTGCCGCTCGCTGTCGGACATCTGCACCAAGGGATCGGGAACGACCGTGACGGGCTGCTCGTGCACGATGTCTCCGAGGGTCAAGCGCGCGGTGTACGTGCTCGGGATCACCAGCGCGGCGGACATCTCCTCGAGCATCGCAACGTCATCCAGAATCCAGATCCCGCGCCCGTGGGTGCCGATGATCAGATCGTTCTCGCGCGGATGAAACAGAATGTCGTGCACCGCGACCGTCGGCAGGTTGTTCTTGAGCTGGACCCAGCTCTCGCCCGCGTCGATGGTCACGAACACCCCGAACTCGGTGCCCACGGCCAGCAGATCGGGGTTGCGAGGATGCTCGCGGATCACGCGCGTGGAACCGTACTCGGGCATATTGGAGTTGATGCTTTGGAAGCTTTCACCATGGTCGTTGCTGCGCAACACGTAGGGGCGGAAGTTGTTGTCCTTGTGGCCGTCGAACACCACGTACAGTCGATTATCCTGGTGGCGCGACCAGATCAGGCGGCTAACGCGCGTCATCTCGGGGACCCCCTCGAAGCTGTCGATACGGTTCCACGTATCGCCACCATCGAGGCTGATGTTGATGAGCCCGTCGTCGGTGCCGGCGGCCAGGTATCCGGCGCGCAGTGGGGATTCATCAAAGGTCGTGACGTTGCCGTACTCCGACACGCCGGAGTGCCGTGAGACGGCGTCCTTGGGCCAGTTGCGGCCCATCATCTCCAACTCGTCGCGATCGAGCTGCCGGCTCAAATCGTCGCTGATCACCTCCCAGGCGTCGCCACGGTCCCGGCTCCGGAAGAGCTTGTTGGCGGCGAAGTAGAGGGTGTTGTGGTCGTGCGGGGAGATCAGCAGCGGGGCGGCCCAGTTCCAGCGATAGTGCTCGTCCTCGGGCGGACGCGGCTGGATGAACTTGCGCTCGCCGGTGCGGGTGTCGAACCGCACCAGGTTGCCGTACTGGGACTCCGAGTACACGATGCTGTCGTCTCTCGGGTCGACCTGGGCATAGAAGCCGTCGCCGCCGACGGTGATGTACCAATCGTCGTTGACGATGCCGTCGCTGTTGCGGGTGCCGCTGGGGCCGCCCCAGGTGTTGTTGTCCTGGGTGCCCCCGTACACGGTGTAGAACGGCTCCCGCATGTCGGCAGCGATGTGGTAGTACTGCGTCAACGGGAGGTTGGCGACGAAGTCCCAGCTTGCGCCGCGGTCGTAGGTGAACGCCAGGCCGCCGTCGTTGCCGAGAATCATCCGATCCGGGTCGCGCGGGTCGATCCACAGGGCGTGGTGATCCACATGGATCCCCGGCGCACCGTCGTTGCGGAACGTGCGGCCGCCGTCGTCAGAGACGCTCAGGAAGGTCCCGAGCACGTAGACCCGGTCCGGGTCCTTCGGATCCACACGGATCTGGCTGTAGTACCAGGGAATCGGGTTGATGGTGTCGTGGTGCTCCCAGCTTGCGCCGCGGTCGCTGGAGCGATACACGCCGGTTTCGCTGCTCTTCTGAGCCTCGACGATGGCATACACGATGTCAGGATCGGAGGGGCTGATGGCAAATCCGATCTTGCCGATGTCGGTCTCGGGCAGCCCATTGTCCAGCTTCTCCCAACTGTCGCCGCCATCCTCGCTGCGGTAGATACCGCCCTCCGGGCCCCCTCCCAGGAAGCTCCAATTGCGCCGTTCGCGCTGGTAGGTGGCGGCATACAGCCGGTCCGGGTTGCGCGGATCCATCACCACGTCGACCACGCCGGTGTGCTCGCTGATGGCGAGAACCAACTCCCAGCTCTGGCCCCCATCGATGGTGCGGTACAGGCCGCGCTCCGGGTTCGGGCCCCACAGCGCTCCCAGCGCCGCCACGTAGACGATCTGCTCGTTGTTCGGATGGATCGCCAAAGCACCGACATGCTGGGAGGTCTCGAGACCCATGTGCTGCCAGCTCTGGCCCCCATCTTGGGACTTGTACACTCCGTCGCCCCAAGATGAGCTGCGCTGGTTGTTGGCCTCGCCGGTACCGACCCAGATGACGTTGGGGTTGGACGGAGCGACCGCTACCGCGCCGAGCGAAATGGTGGTCTCGTGGTCGAAGACCGGCTCCCATGTCGTGCCGTGATTGGTGGACTTCCATAGTCCACCCGAGGCGGATGCCACGTAGACGATCTTCGTGTCGCTCGGATCGACGGCGATGTCCACGATCCTGCCGCTGCTGATGGCCGGGCCGATGTTGCGCCACTGCAGCGACTCGAGGTGCTCGGCTGTGAGCTGGCTCCCGGGGCCGTCCTGGGCAGGAACCGGTGCAACGGTGAGGAGGAACAAGGCGAGCAGCGCCGCCGCGAGCGCGGGCTTGGAAGGCAATCGGGTGAGGCTCCGCATGTCAGCTCCAGGGTTGAGGTCGGATGCGCCGCGGGGACGCGCAGATGATCGGATGCGCCCGGTCGTCCCGCAACCCGCAACAGCGAGCCCTATCGGCCCTGGTGGTGGCCCTGTGCCCACTCGACAGGACCCACCACACCTGTGCCACACTCGACCTTGCCTGCGAGCGCTGAAGCCCGATCAGCTGAGGAGTATGCTAGAGGCCGAGTCGTTCCTCCCCGCTGGATCGCTGGCCATAGCTATGCCCGAAACCCGACCCATCTTGCGGCTAGTGCGCGCGGTACGGAGACGCATGCGCACCAACCGCTTGGCTAAGGAGCTAACCGAGTGGCTAGCTCAGGTTATGGGATCGAGCTTGATGT
>JACZXM010000080.1 GCA_022571615.1 Acidobacteriota bacterium
TGCCCCTGTATCTGCGGATAGCGCCTGAGCTGTACCTCAAGCGGCTGCTCGTGGGCGGTCTGCAGCGTGTCTACGACCTCAACCACAACTTTCGCAACGAGGGAATCTCGCGCCAGCACAATCCCGAGTTCACGATGCTCGAGTTCTACGCCGCGTACTGGGACTACGAGGTCATGATGGATTTCGCCGAGGAGTTGCTGTGCGTCGCCCTCGGCGCGCCGGACAGCGGCGCCACGCTCACCTATCAGGGACGCGAGATCGCGCTCCAACGGCCGTGGAAGCGGTTGACCCTGGAGCGAGCGCTGGTCGAGATCGGCGGTCTGGCCACCGATCTGGTCGCGGACGAGGCTGCACTGCGAACGTGGCTGCAGCAGCAGCAGATCCCAGTCGAGGGCCTTAGCCTGGGCGGGCTGAGCGAAGCAGCCCTGGACAAAGTGGTCAAGCCGCTGATCGACTCGCCGATATTCATCATCGACTATCCGCTCGAGATCTCGCCGCTCTCGAAGGTCAAGGCCGGAGATCCGGACACCGTGGAGCGCTTCGAGCTGTACGTCGGCGGCATGGAATTGGCCAACGGCTACTCCGAGCTCAACGATCCGCGCGAGCAGCGGAAGCGTATGCAGCAACAGGTGGACCGGCGCGACCCCTCCGGCGAGGTGCCGCCCGAGGTGGACGAGGACTACGTCGTGGCGCTCGAGCACGGCATGCCGCCGGCGGCCGGCATCGGGATTGGTATCGATCGGCTGATCATGCTGGCGACCGACTCAGCAACGATCCGTGATGTGATCTTATTCCCGCTTCTGCGCCAAAAAGACTAGATAAATCTATTGACAGTCACTATTAGTCATTGGTAACTTTTCTTGTCCTCTTCTGGCTGCTATAGTCGACGAAAAGCCTGTCCCGGTGTGGACTTCCCTGTGGATATCGCTCCGGGCGCTGGCGTCGTGAGGGCGGCATGGCGGAACGGACCCCAGGATGGCTGCGGCGGCATTTCTGGCTGTACCTCGCCTTGCGCTACCTGAAGGCTCGGCGCAAGCAGGCGTTCACCTCGGTCGTCACCGTGGTGTCGGTACTCGGGGTCACCGTCGGTGTGGCGGCGCTGATCATCGCCCTGGCGCTGTTGACCGGCTTCCAGGAAGATATCCAGGGCAAGATCATCGGCGCCAACGCGCATGTTTTCGTGCAGCCCTATGCACCGGCGCTGGAGGGAGCCGCCACCATCGTGGCCGTCGCCGAGTCCATCCCCGGGGTGGTCGCCGCGGCCCCCGCGGTGCTGCTGCCCGGCATGATCATTGGGCGGTCGGCGGAATCTGCCTTCGTCAATCTCAAGGGTATCGATGCCCGCGCCGAAGCCCGGACGACACAGCTGCTCGAAGTGCTCATCGAAGGCAGCGCCGAAGATCTGGTCTCCGGAGCTCGTGGTATCGACGGCAGGCCCTGGATCGTGCTAGGCGTAGATCTGGCCACGGAGCTGTTCGTGCGCGTCGGCGAGCAGGTCAAGATCATGATCTACGATACCAAGCAAGTGAACCCGTTCGGGGGCGGCGGACTTCGCTTCCAGACTTTCGATGTGGTGGGGGTGTTCCGGGCCGGTATGTACGAGTACGACAGGACCTGGGCCCTGATTCCCTTGCAGGAAGCGCAGCGACTTCTGAGGCTCGGCGATTCGGTCTCGCTGGTGCAGGTCAGGGTCGACGATATCTTCGCTACCCGGCCGATCGTCAAGGTGCTCGGCGAGCGTCTTGGCAGCGGTTACTTCATCACGGACTGGCAGCAGATGAACCGCGCCTACTTCGCGGCGCTGCAGCTCGAGAAGCTGGCGCTATTCGTGGTCATCAGTCTGATCGTGGGTGTGGCGGCGCTCAACATCGTCGCCACGCTGGTGTTGATGATCAAGGACAAGCAGCACGACATCGGCATCCTGATGTCGCTGGGAGCGAGACGGCGCGACATCCTACGGATCTTCATTGCGCTCGGTCTCGTGATCGGTCTGGCCGGGACGCTGGCAGGGTGTGCGCTCGGAGTCGGGGCGGCGGTGCTCTTGGACCACTACCAGGTGGTGCGCCTCGAGGCCCAGGTCTACTACCTGTCATACGTACCGTTCCATGTTCGCTGGTACGACTTCAGTCGCGTCGCACTGTTTGCCGTGCTGGTCTCGTATGCGGCGACCCTGTACCCAGCCTGGCGGGCGTCGCGGCTCGATCCGGTGATTGCGCTGAGGTACGAGTGAGATGTCCGAACCACTCCTGACCGCAGTGGATGTGCACAAGAGCTATCGCTCCGGCGCCGATCGGCTCGAGGTGCTTATCGGATCCAACCTCGAGGTGGCGGTGGCGGAGCGTGTCGCGATCGTGGGACAGAGCGGTGTGGGAAAGAGCACGCTGCTGCATCTGCTGGCCGGGCTGGATCGCCCCGACAGCGGTTCGATCAATTACCGCGGGCGAGCGCTCCAGGAGCTCGAGCCCTCGGAGCTGGCCGGATTCCGCAACCGGCACGTCGGTATGGTGTTCCAGTTCTATCACCTGTTGCCGGAGTTCACCGCGGCCGAGAACGTGATGATGCCGATGCTGATCGGTGGCCGGGCCGACGAGGCCGTGGATCGCGCAGCAACGCTGCTGGAGGAGGTCGGGCTCGCCGACCGAGCGCACCACTTCCCGTCCGAGCTTTCGGGCGGCGAGCAACAGCGCGTCGCGTTTGCGCGCGCGCTGGCTTGTGCACCCGGGTTGCTGCTGGCCGACGAGCCGACCGGCAACCTCGACCAGGAGAGCGGGGAGCGGGTCATGGAGGTGTTCGTGCGGCTGCACGCCGCACACCAGATGGCCATGGTCATGGTCACCCACAACCCCGACCTGGTGGTCGACTTCGATCGCGTGCTGGTGATGGAGCCGGGGGGTCACTTGAAACCGCGTGACGAACGATGAAACCAATCCAACCGCTTCCGGGCGACGAACAGCGGTCGACGCAACGCGACCCACGTCACTTCGGCCAAGGGCTGCCGGTGTGCGGTGCGGCGCACTCGGTCGCGTGGCTTTGTCTTGTTCGCCGGGAGTGGGCTCCGGTATACTCGAAATCGTGCGGGGCCGCGGGCGCCGCGCTTTCTCACAGGGCGAAGGCCGGAGGGTATGCTGTTGCATACGGGGCTCCGGCCGCTGCGTTCTGGGGGGTTGGAGACCATGTTTGAGCGCTACACCGAACGAGCTCGACGAGTGATCTTCTTTGCCCGCTATGAGGCCAGCCAGCTCGGCTCACGAAGCATCGAAACCGAGCATCTGCTGCTGGGGCTGATCCGCGAGAACAATGGCCTGACCGGCAAGCTACTGGGCCGAGCCGAGATCGAGGCCGAGGCGATCCGCGCAGAGATCCAGACCCGTACCGAGGTGCGCGAGAAGATCTCCACCTCGGTGGAAATCCCGCTGTCGGTGGATTCCAAGCGCGTCCTCGCCTATGCCGCGGAGGAAGCCGAGAAGTTGCTCCACAAGTACATCGGTACGGAGCACATCCTGCTCGGGTTGTTGCGAGAGAAGAAATCCCTGGCGTCGCGCATTCTCGTCGAGCGCGGCATGCGCCTGTCGACCGCGCGCGAAGATCTCCTTCACTTGCTCAAGGAGAAGAACCTGAGCGAGAAGAAGAAGGAGACGCCGTTCCTGTCGGAGTTCTCGCGCGATCTCACAGAGATGGCGACCAAGGGCAAGCTCGATCCGCTCATCGGCCGAAACGACGAGCTCGATCGCCTAATCCAGATTCTGTGCCGGCGGACCAAGAACAACCCGGTGCTCATCGGCGAGGCCGGCGTCGGCAAGACCGCGATCGTCGAGGGTCTGGCACAAAAGATCGTCAACGCCGATGTGCCACGCTTTCTGTACGACAAGCGGATCCTGGAGCTGGATATTTCCTCGGTAGTGGCGGGCACCAAGTACCGAGGGCAGTTCGAGGAGCGCCTCAAGACGATTATGAAGGAGCTGCTCGATAACAGCGATATCGTGATCTTCATCGACGAGCTGCACACGCTCGTCGGGGCCGGCTCGGCGGAGGGATCGCTCGACGCCGCCGGTATCCTCAAGCCGGCGCTGGCGCGCGGCGAAATCCAGTGCATCGGCTCGACGACGCCGCGGGAGTACCGCAAGCACATCGAGAGGGACCGGGCGCTGGCGCGGCGGTTCCAGGGGGTCACCGTCGCCGAGCCGACCGAAGAGCAGACGGTGCAGATCATCGAAGGGCTTCGCGATCGATACGAGAAGTACCACGGTGTGAGCTATGACGACGAGGCCATCACCGCCGCCGTGTACCAGAGCAATCGCTACATTACCGACCGCTGCCTGCCCGATAAGGCCATCGACGTTCTCGACGAGACCGGAGCGCGCGTCAAGCTCGCCACCGCTTCCACTCCGGGTCGCCTGCGCGAGTTGGAGGGCCGCTCGCAGGAACTTGCCCACAAGCTCGACGCGGCGCTTGCTGCCGAGGAGTTCGAGCGCGCGGCCCGCTACCGGGACCAGATGCGCGAGGAGCGTGAGCGGCTCGAGCGCCTACGGGCGGATCTGGACGATGAGGACGCCGAGGGCGGGGCGCTGCAAGTAACCGTCGAGGATATCGAGCAGGTGGTGTCTAACTGGACCGGCATCCCGATCGCCTCCATCAAGCAGGAGGAGATGGACAAGCTGGTCAATATGGAACGGGAGCTACACAAGCGAATCGTGGCCCAGGAGGAGGCGGTCGAAGTCGTCTCTCGCGCCATTCGCCGCTCGCGGGCGGGACTCAAGAACCCCAAGCGTCCGGTCGGCTCGTTCTTGTTCCTGGGTCCGACCGGGGTCGGCAAGACCGAGGTGGCTCGCAAGCTCGCCAGTTTCCTGTTCGGCGACGAGCGCTCGTTGATCCGCTTCGATATGTCCGAATACATGGAGCGCCACTCGGTGTCCAAGTTAATCGGCTCCCCGCCAGGATACGTCGGGTACGAAGAGGGCGGGCAGCTCACCGATCGCGTTAAACGGAATCCCTACAGCGTGGTCTTGCTGGACGAGATCGAGAAGGCCCATCCATCGATCTTCAACATCCTCTTGCAGGTGTTCGAGGACGGCCAGCTCACCGACGCGCTCGGCAATGCGGTCGACTTCAAGAACTGCATCCTGATCATGACCTCCAACATCGGGGCTCGCTTCATTGAGAAGGGCGGCGGTCTGGGGTTTCGTGCCCAGGACGAGACCGCAACCTTGCAGGACATGCGCGACCGGGTGATGGAGGAGGTCAAGCGGACCTTCAACCCCGAGTTTCTGAATCGCGTCGACGAGACCATCGTCTTCCATTCGTTGAACGACGAGCATCTGGCCTCGATCATTCGAGTGATGATCGAGGAGGTGAACGAGCACCTCGCGAGCAAAGATATCCAGGTCGAGTTGGACGACGAGGCATACCGGTGGCTCATCAATACGACCTGTGCCGATCGTAGCTACGGGGCACGACCGTTGCGGCGTGCGATCCAGAAACACATCGAGGACTCGCTGGCCGAGGAGCTCATCAAGGGACGAGTGCGGGCCGGCGCCCGGGTTCGCGTGCGCGTGCGAGACGACGAATTGGACTTCACGGTGACGCTGCGCAAGGAACCCGAGCCTGCCGACGCCGTCTGCTGAGAACCGGCGCGGTACCTGGTAAAGGGCGCGTCGCCGCGTTTCGCCGGGACGGAATGCGGTATGATTGTGGAAGGGAATGCCCGCGACCCACCGCGTTGGCACGTCGTTGTCTCACGTACCCCTGCGGCCTCCAACCTCATGATCATACCGAGCAACGGTCCACGTCTGTTCCCGGCGGCGTGCTGCCTGCTAGCGCTGTCCTGCGCTTTGGTGCCGGCAGCGGCCCAGGCGGCACTCACGGCGGTTCCCCAGCAGGCTACAGAGCCGCAAGGACGCAATGTCGAAGCGATCCGGATCGAGGGCAACGTGCGTTTCGACGCCGACACGATCCGGTTCTTCCTCTCCACGCGGGCCGGCGCGCCGTTTGACTGGGGCACCGCCCGTCAGGACTACATGGCGCTCTACAACACCGAGTGGTTCCGCAATCTGGTGATGACCTGGGAGGAGGGCAGCCGCGGCGGGGTCGTCGTCGTGGTGCGGGTGCAGGAGCTGCCCCTGCTGCGCGAGGTGCGGATCGAGGGTACGGGCAAGGTCAACGTGGACGAGTTGTTCGAGCGCCTCGAGCTGTTGGATCGCGAGATAGTGATCAACGATCCGATCAACGCGCAGCGCCTACGCGATGCCGTCGAGGTGCTGCAGTTCATGTTGCAGAGCGACAAGGGCCTGCAGTTCGTGCAGATCTCGCTCGAGGTCCAGGAGGTTGAAGGCGAGGCCTTCGCCGACGCCGTGTATCAGGTCATCGAGGGCGACGAAGTGCGCGTCGCGCAGGTGGTGTTCGAGGGCAACACGGTGTTCACCCAGCGGGAGCTGCGGTGGGCGATGAAGCGCACGGGCGAGCACCATTTCATGTCCTTCCTGACCAAGAACGACCGCTTTTCCGAAGGCGGCTACCAGGCCGACATGCTCGCGATCGGCGACATGTACCGGCGGAAGGGGTACCTGGAGTACAACTTCGGGACCCCCCGAATCGAGGTCTTCAATGATCCGCGCGAGCTGTGGTGGGACGACAAGCTGCGGCTCTCGGTGACGATTCCGATTTACGAGGGCCCGCAGTTCCGTATCGGCAAACTCCGGGTCGAGGGCAATACCTACTTCGATTCTCGCGAGCTGCTTAAGGAGCTCGACCTGAAAACAGGGGACGTGCTCAACACCGAGCAGGTCAACGCGGCGCGTGAGGCGATCCAGACCAAGTACGCCAACGCTGGATACCTGCAGGTGGTGGTATCGCCGGCTTCCGAGCCAGCCGAGGAAGAGAACGTGGTGGACCTCGTCTATCGCGTATCGGAAAACGCCGTCTACCGAGTCAACCGGATCGAGTTCTCGGGCAATACGAACACGCGCGACACGGTGCTGCGACGCAACATGAACCTCGCCGAGCTGGCGCGCTGGGACCAAAGCCTGTTCACGACCAGCCTCCAGCGGCTCTTCCAGCTCGGGTACTTCCAGGACGTGCAACAGGATCTCAAGACCGTACCACCAGGTGAGACCCTCGACCCCGACATTCCCGCCGACCCGCAGTACGGCACCGTCGATGTCGCGCTAGCGGTCGAAGAGGTCGGACGCAACCAGATCTCCTTCGGCGGTGGCTTGTCGGCGCTCGAGGGCGGCTTCATCCAGCTCGGCTACACGACGCGCAATCTGTTCGGATACGGTCAGACGGTGTCGATCTTCGCTCAGCTCGGGAGCACACGGCAGAACGTGCGGCTGTCGTTCGCCGATCCGTACTTCCTCGGCAAGAATCTACGCTTCGGGATCGACGTGTTCCGCGATGCGGTGAATTTCCCGAATTTTCAGCGCGAAGGCACGGGCGCATCGCTACGCTTCGGAAAGCCGCTCAACCTGCGTCAAAGTCTCACCGCCTTCCTCGAGTACAACTACGAGGTGATCGACATCGGCGATGTGAGCGCCGCCTTCGGCGGTCTGAGCTCGACGATTTTCAACCAGCTGTTCCTGGTGGAGGGCCGGCGCGTGACCAGCTCCATCAGGCCGTTCCTGTTTTGGTCCAACGTCGACAACCCGTTTCTTCCGGCTCGTGGAACCCGCAGCAGCATTTCATTCGAGTACGCTGGAGGCCCGTTGGGTGGCACGCTCGATTTCTGGAAGGCATCCTTGCGCAGCACCTGGTGGATCCCGACGGCAAGCGAAGGGTCGGGCCTGTTGCGGCGGCCGAAACAGATCATCGCCTTGAACGTCAGGGCGGACTGGGCGCAGCCTCAAGGTGACCTGATCTCGCTTCCGATCTTCGAGCGCTTTTTTCTCGGCGGCAGCAACTCCGTTCGCGGTACTCGGCTGCGGTCGATTGGTCCCATCGACGAGAGCGGCAATATCCTTGGCGGTACCCGGGCGCTGCAGTACAACTTGGAGTACATCCTCGCGCTCTCCTCGTCGCTGCGCGTGAAGGTGTTTCACGACGCGGGCCAGGCATGGCTGGAGACCGATGCGGTCAGGCTCAAGGACATGCGCCGCACGTTCGGCTTGGAATTCGAGGTCTTCGCCCCGGTATTCAACGTGCCCTTCCGCTTTTTCTGGGCTTATAATCTCGATCCTCTCGAGATCTTTGCGGAACAGAGGTCGACCTTCGAGTTTGCCATTGGCTCGACGTTCTAGGCGCGATTCCGGAATCGATCTTGCAGCTTTGGCGGAGTTAGTGGGCGGTGAGCTGCACGGCGCAGCCACGCATCGCGTGCGCGGCGTCGCCGAGCTCGAGAACGCCACCGAGTCGGACGCTGCGTTCTGTATCGCGCGACGAAAGCTAGCGGCGCTTCGCTGCACGCGTGCGGGCGTGGTGCTGGTGCCGCCAGGCCTCGAACCTGAGCTTGAGGCCACCGGCCGCGCCACGATCCGGGTCGACGACCCGTACCGCGCAGTGGTCCATTTGCTGGAGCATCTGTATCCGCTGCAGCGCCAGCCGGCGGGAGTACACCCGACGGCGGCGGTCGCCGAGGATGCTGTTCTCGGCGCCGAAGTCAGCATCGGGCCCCAAGCGGTGATCGGCGCCGGAGCGCGAATCGGAGCCCGAACCGAGATCGGTCCCGGCTGTGTCGTGGCGCCGCAGGTAATCGTCGGCGAGGACTGTGTACTGTACCCCAACGTGACCCTGTACGACCGCACCACGCTTGGAGACAGGGTGATCCTGCACGCTTGTAGCGTGCTGGGTGCGGATGGCTTCGGCTTCGCGCGTGACGGAAGCGCGCAGGTGAGGATGCCGCAGATTGGCGGAGTTCTGATTGAGGACGATGTCGAGATCGGGGCAAACTCCTGTGTCGACCGGGGCACGTTGCGTCGTACTCGCGTCGGTCGTGGCACCAAGATCGACAACCTCGTGCAGATCGGCCACGGCGTGACCGTTGGCCGGAACGTGCTGATGGCGGCCCAGGTCGGGATCGCCGGCAGCACGGCCGTGGCAGACGATGTCGTGTTCGGTGGTCAGGTCGGGGTGGTCGGTCACCTGACGATCGGGCGCGGAAGCGTGATCGTGGCGCAGGCGGGCGTGGGGACC
>JACZXM010000081.1 GCA_022571615.1 Acidobacteriota bacterium
AGGTGCGGCCCCTTGAGATCATCAGGGAAAACGGCGCCGTGTCCGCCCTGAAAGTGCTGGACCTGGTGAACAATGAAGAGGTTGATCTGCCCTGTGACTGGGTGGTGGAAGCGGTGGGCCAGTCCAAGTTCAGCGACCCGTTGCCGCCTGCCGTGGAGCAGAATGATCAGGGGTACATTGTCATCGATGAAGCCACCTGCCGGACAGGCAACGCCAAAGTTTATGCCGGTGGCGATTGCATCAATGGCGGCAAGGAGGTCGTGAACGGGGCAGCAGACGGCCGCATCGCCGCCTTCGAGGCCCTCGAGACTCGCCTCGGAGCCCTGCCCGGCGTGCTGGCGGTAGGGGGAGCGTTCGGCAGCCCCTTCGGTAGCGCCTACGCATACACTCGGATACAGATGCACGATCGGCCAGAGCCGCCGCCGGGAGAGGGCGCCTCGGCGCTAACGCGCTTGATCACCCCGGGCTACCTCGATGCCCTCGGGGTCGAGGTGATCGAAGGACGTGGCTTGACGGTGAACGACACGTTCGATTCTGCGCCCGTGGTGCTGGTGAGCCGGGAGTTTGCTCGCCGCCACTACCCCGACGGCGATGTCCTGGGCAAGCAGATAACGCCGGGCCTGAGCTTCGCTTTCAACGGGACCCCAGCGCGCACGATCGTCGGGATCGTCGATGATGTTCGCTCGCTCGTACTCACCGAGGATCCGGCCCCCGAAGTGTACGTGCCGCAGGCTCAGTTCGGCTCCAACTACCTGACCTTCCTGGTGCGAGGCGCCCAGCCGCAGGTGGCACTGGCCGGGGCCGTTCGCGACACCGTGCGCGAGCTGCTGCCCGACGTGCCGCTGCAGCAAGTGCGGCCGCTTGCCCGGGTAGTCGCCAATGCGCAGGGTCCGGCGCGCTTCTACCTACAGTTGCTCAGCGGCTTTGCCGCCCTGGCGGTCGGGCTGGCCGGCGTCGGCCTCTACGGTGGAGTGGCGTATGTCGTGGCGCACCGCCACCATGAGATCGCCATCCGCATGGCACTCGGGGCGCGCCCCCAGGGTGTGGTGGCGATGGTCCTGCGGCAGGGCGCGCGACCCATGCTGGCCGGCGTCGCGCTGGGGCTGATCGGAGCGTGGGCAGCGGCGCGGCTGATCGGGTCGCTGCTCTACGAAGTGAGCCCGTACGATCCCTTCGGCTGGATCGCCGCAACCGCCATGGTGGTGGCCATCGGCGTGGCCGCGAGCGCAGTGCCGGCGCTACGCGCCAGCCACATCTCGCCCGCCAAGGCGCTTCAGGGGGAGTGACGGGCGAACAGACGCAGCACTCCCGCGTTCCTGATCGCGGCGACGGGCGATGGCCCCCGGGGGCGGAATCGGGCTCGGCGGGACTACTCCCCCGTCCCGGCCCGCAGGGTCGCGAGCGGATCGACGCGGGTTGCCCTGAGGGCCGGCACGCCGCAACCGAGCAACGCCGCAGCCGCAAGGAGTCCCCCGGCTCCGACGAACGCAATGGGGTCCGTCGGGACGACCTCGAAGAGCATGCTGCCCAGGAAGCGAGTGACGGCGATCGACAGGGCCGTGCCGACAGCGACGCCAGCCAGGACCGGTGACATCTCGTCGTCGTCGATACCAGGCGATCTTCGCCGCGGGTTGTGGGCGAGTGACCCGGGGCTGTCGGCCCGTCGGCCACCGGCGAGCCCGTACTATACTTGCCGGCCACATCCCCGCGCCGGGTCGACCGCGGGACCTCGTAGCACGTCAGCCGGAGGACTCCCCCTTGAAGCGTCTCGAAGGCCTAGACAAGCTCACCGGAAGGGAGCTGTACATCGACGATCTGCCACTGGAGGGACACCTCTGGGGCATGACCGTGCGCTGCCCGATCGCTCGCGGGCGGGTGCGCGAGATCCGCTTCGGTGAAGGGACCGACTGGTCGCAGTTCGTGATCGTCGATCACCGCGACATTCCGGGACCCAACGAGCTGCGCCTGATCGAGACCGACATGCCCGTGCTGGTGGCAGAGCACGCCCGCTATTGCCACGAGGCCGTGCTGTTGCTCGCCCACCCTTCGCGCCGGCAGCTGCGCCATGCGGTGCGCGAGGTGCAGGTGCTGATGGATCCGGAGGAACCGGTCTTCGACTTCACCTGTGCGCCGCGGCCCGAGCAGATCCAGCATGGACAGGACAACGTGCTCGAGCGGCTGCGGATCGTCAAAGGCGATGTCGAGGCAGCGCTGGCGGCGGCACCCCACGTGATCGAGGGAGTGTACGAGACCGGCGCCCAGGAGCACCTGTATCTGGAGAACAACGGTATGGTCGCCTGGACCGAGGGCGACACGGTCGTGGTCAAGGGCAGCCTGCAGTGTCCCTACTACGTGCTCAACTCACTCACCTGGGCGCTGGAGCGCGACGACGCCCGGGTGCGGGTGATCCAGGCCCCGACCGGTGGCGGTTTCGGGGGCAAGGAAGACTACCCCTCGTTGCTGGCGCTGCACGCGGCACTGCTGGCACTCAAGGCCGGGCGCCCGGTGAAGATGATCTACGACCGCGACGAGGACATGGCCGCGACTCCCAAGCGGCACCCGTCGTGGGTCCGTCACCGCACCGGGGTCGACGAGAGCGGCAAGCTCCTGGCCCAGGACATCGAGGTGATTCTGGACGGGGGAGCATACGTCACGCTCACCCCGGTGGTGTTGAGCCGAGCGATTATCCACGCTGCCGGTCCCTATGCTTGCGACAACGTCCGCATCGCCGGCCGGGCGATGCTCACCAACACGGTCCCGTACGGAGCCTTCCGGGGCTTCGGGGCGCCACAGACCCAGTTCGCCAACGAGCGCCATATGGATGTGATCGCCCATACGCTGGGCATCGAGCCGGCGGAGCTGCGCCGCATCAATCTGCTTCGCGATGGCCAGTCGACCTCGACCGGGCAGGTCATCGAGGGTGGAACCGACCGCCAGGCAATCCTGCAAACGGCGCTCGAGTCCTCCGAGTACGACGATCGCCGCACCGCCCACACAGCCTTCAACACCTCGCACCCGTACCTGCGGCGCGGCATCGGGCTGGCGACCTTCTATCACGGGGCCGGGTTCACCGGCAGCGGCGAGGTGTACCTGAAATCCAAGGTGCGAGTGGCCGGATTGCCCGACGGCAAGATCGAAGTTCAGACCGCCAACACCGAGATCGGCCAGGGCGCGATCACCGTGTTCACCGAGATCGCCGCCGCGCACCTCGGCCTGCCAACGAACGACGTGCTCGTCGCCGAGCCCGACACCCACCGCGTTCCCAACTCCGGCCCTACCGTCGCGTCGCGTACCGCGATGGTAGTGGGCCGACTGGTCGAGCGCGCCTGCGATGACCTGCGTGCCAGGCTCGGGGTGGACTCGGGTACCTCCGATGGGGAGCTCCAGCGCGCCATCGTCGAATGGCACGAGCGCGGCCAGGGCCCCCTCGTGGGGGAGGCACTGTACGAGCCGCCTCCAGGGATCGTCTGGGATGAGAAAAACTATCGCGGCGACGCCTATGGCACCTTCGCGTGGGCGGCCTATGTGGCCGAGGTCGAGGTCGATCTGCGCAGCTACACGGCTCGAGTCACCGACTTTGTCGCCGTGCAGGAGATTGGCAGGGTGCTCAACCCGACGCTCGCTCTGGGCCAGATCCAAGGCGGCGTCGTGCAGGCGATCGGCTGGGCGCTGACCGAGGAATGCCAGCTGCGTGACGGCGCGATGGCTAACAACCAGCTCACCAACTACATCATCCCGACCGCCGCCGACGTGCCGCCGGTGCGGGTCGTGTTCCTGGAGAATCCCTACCCATACGGCGCGCGCGGCTGCAAGGGAATCGGTGAGCTACCGATGGATGGCCCCGCCCCGGCCGTGGCCAATGCGATCGCGGAAGCGCTCGGCATCGAGCCCCACGCCATCCCGCTGACGCCGCCGCGTTTGATGGAGCTGATGACGCCATGAGCGACAACCAGCGCATCGAGCTCCGCTTTCAGCTCAACGGCGAGAGCGTGCAGGTGCGGGTGCATCCCTCCGACCGGCTCCTGGACCTGCTGCGCTATGACCTCGGGTTGCCCGGGACCAAGGAGGGGTGCGGTGAGGGCGAATGTGGCGCCTGCACCGTGTTGATGGACGGCGTACCGGCGAACTCCTGCCTGATTCCCGCCTATCAAGTGCGCGGGCGAACCATTCTGACGATCGAATCCACCGAGCTTGCCGATGTAGAGCCGCTGTTGGCGGCCGGTACGACCCAGTGTGGCGCCTGCACGCCGGGGGTGGTGATGACGGCGCGCTGGATTCGCGACCATCCCGAGCTCCTCGAGCGCTTCGGATCGCGGCAGCTGATGGCCGGCAACCTGTGCCGGTGCACCGGGTACGACGGCATCATCGATGGGTTGTTGGCGCTGGTGGGACAGGACGAGGAGGCCTGATGCGCGTCCTGATGCCCGAATCGGTCTCTGAGGCGCTGGCCTTCAAGGCAACGAACCCGGACATCGTTCCGATTGCGGGCGGCACCGACCTCCTGGTCCAATGGCCGGGCCAGCTCGAGCGTCAGGCCGCGAGCTACCTGGACCTTTCGGGACTCGATGAGCTGCGGACAATCCGTTGGACGCAGGACACCCTGGAGCTCGGGGCCCTGACCACCTACTGGGACACGCTTTGCCAGCCGCGCGTCGGAGTGGAGCATCCGCTGCTGCACGATGCCGCCCGCCAGGTCGGCGCCATCCAGATCCAAACGCGCGGCACCTGGGCCGGCAATATCATCAACGCATCGCCGGCCGCCGATGGCGTTCCGGTGCTGATGGCCTACGATGCGACGGTGGTTTTGGCCTCGGTCGATGGCGAACGGCAGGTGCCGCTGTCGGCGTTCTATCACGGCTACAAACAGCTCGAGGCGCGCCCGCACGAGCTCATCCGCAAGATCCTGGTGCCGCGGCGCGAGCACGATGTGCAGTTTTTCGAGAAGGTGGCGCCGCGCCAGGCACAGGCCATCACGGTGGTCGGGGTTACCGTTGCCCACTCCTCGTGCGGTTGGCGCGTGGTAGCGAGCAGCATGGCACCGACGGTATGCCGATGCCCGCATCTGGAATCGCTGCTGCAGGAGGGCACGCCGGTGAGCTGCCCGGAGGATCTTCTGGAGCCGCTTCGCGCCGACGTGTCGCCGATCGACGATCTTCGCTCCAGTGCGCACTATCGCGAGCAGGTGATGAGCCGGGTCCTGTACTTCAACCTTGGCGAAACCTGCCCCGCCTTTCGCTCAACGCGGTAGAATCGACTTGATGCTGGAAGTTCGCTTTGTACTCAATGGAACCGACACCACGGCGGTGTACGAGGAAGGAATGCACTTCCTCGAGGTGCTGCGCGAGCACTGTGGCATCACCTCGCCCAAGGACGGTTGCGCGCCCCAGGGGTATTGCGGCTGTTGCACGATCCTGGTCGGTGGGCGGCCGGCGCTCGCCTGCTTGCGCGACCCGGTCACCATCCGCGACAAGGAGGTGATGACGCTCGAGGGCATCCCCGAGCGCCAGCGCGAGGTGCTCGCCCGCGCCTTCGTCAAGGAAGGCGCGGTGCAGTGCGGCTTCTGCATCCCCGGCATCGTGGCTCGGGCCTCCTGGCTGCTCGGGCGCGGTCTTGCCGCCGACCCCCTCGAGGTGACCAAGGCGCTCTCCGGTCACCTGTGTCGGTGCACCGGGTTCACCCGCATCGTCGATGCCATCTGCACCGCCGGCGAGGCCTGGGACCAGGGCACCTTGCCCGAGGGCCCGCCGCGCAACGCCGACTTCTTCGGCGCCGCATTCGGGCTAGGTGACAACGGCGCCCCCGGCAACGGCGACAGTGTGCCCCGCAGCGGCGACGGCGTGGGCACCTGCAGCAACCGCTACCGTGGTCAGGACCATGCGCTCGGCACCAAGCCCTACATCGCCGACATGAAGGTCGATGGAATGCTCCACGGCGCCATGGTGCTGAGCGAGCACCCGCGGGCGGAAGTGTTATCGATCGACACCTCGGCTGCCCTGGCGATGGAGGGGGTGGAGCGCGTGATCACGGCCGGGGACGTGCCCGGCGAGCGCTTCGTCGGATTGATCCGTCACGACTGGCCGATCTTCGTTGCCTGCGGCGAAATCACACGCTGTGTGGGCGACGTGCTGGCGCTGGTGGTGGCCGACACCCAGTTCCTCGCCCGGCGTGCGGCGGACGCGGTAGCGGTGACCTACGCCCAGCTCAAGCCCGTCACCGACCCCATCGCCGCGCTCGAGCCCGACGCACCGGCCATTCACGAGGGAGGCAACCTGCTGGAGCTCTGCGCCTTCGCGCGCGGCGACGTCGACGCCGCCCTGGCGCAATCGGTCCACGTTATCGAGCAGACCTTCCGCACCCAGCGGATCGAGCACGCGTATCTGGAACCGGAGGCCTGCCTGGCGGTGCCCGAGGGCGACCGCCTCAAGGTGTACTCGCAGGGCCAGGGCGTGCACGACGACCAGACGCAGATCGCCGCCGTGCTCGGGCTCGAGACCGAACAGATCGATGTCGAGCTGGTCAGCAACGGCGGTGCGTTCGGCGGCAAGGAAGATCTCTCGGTGCAGGCTCAGACAGCGCTGGCGGCCCGGTTGCTCGGACGACCGGTGCGCACCGTCCTGACCCGCGAGCAGTCGATCCGCATACATCCCAAGCGCCACCCGATCACCATGCACTACACCGTCGGGGCCGACGCGCAGGGGCATCTGACCGCGGTGCGGGCGCGCATGATCGGCGATACCGGCGCCTACGCCTCGGTCGGCATGAAGGTGCTCGAGCGAGCTGCCGGTCACTGCTGCGGTGCCTACCAGGTGCCCAACGTGCAGGTCGAGGCCAGGACCGTCTATACCAACAACCCACCCTGCGGCGCCATGCGCGGCTTCGGCGCCAACCAGGCGGCGTTTGCCATCGACGGCATTCTCGATCTGCTCGCCGAGCGCGTCGGGGTGGACGGCTACGACATCCGCGAGCGCAATATTCTCGGGCCTGGCGACCGCTTCGCCACCGGTCAGTTGATGACCGCCAGCTGCGGCGTGCGCCAAACGCTCGAGGCCGTGCGCGAGGTGTACAAGAGCGCCCGCTACGCCGGCATTGCGTGCGGTATCAAGAACACCGGCATCGGCAACGGCATGGAAGACTCGGGGCGTGTTCGCATCGAGGTGGCGCCGGGTGGACGCCTGCGGATCGTCACCGGTTATACCGAGATGGGTCAGGGACTGTTCACCATCCTGCGCCAGGTCGTTTGCGAGGAGACCGGGCTGTCGCCCGAGATCATGGAGGTGCTCGCGATCAGCGACCCGGACGTGGTGTGTGGCATGACCACGGCCTCGCGGGCCACGGCGCTCAACTCGGCCGCAACGCAGATCGCGGCACGCGAGCTGAGCGATGCCCTGAGCGAGAGCTCGCTGGAGGATCTCGCCGGCCGCTGTTTCCGTGGCGAGTACGTGTGCGATTTCACCACCAAGCCCGGAGCCGACACCGACGAGCCCCGAACGCACCTGACCTTCGGTTACGCCACTCAGGTGGTGGTGCTGGACGAGGACGGACGCCTGGAACGGGTCGTGGCTGCCCACGATGTGGGCCGGGCGATCAACCCGTTGCTGTGCGCCGGACAGATCGAGGGCTCGGTGCACATGGGTTTGGGCTACGCGCTGTCCGAGGATCTGCCGTGCACCGGGGGCCATCTGGACTCGCTGCTGCTGCGCGACCTCGGCATTCTCAAGGCCAAGGAAACGCCGCGAATCGACGTGATCCTGGTGGAGGTTCCCGACGAGGTGGGCGGCTACGGCTCCAAGGGCGTGGGCGAGATCGGGCTGGTACCGACCGCCGGCGCCGTCGCCGGAGCGCTGTATGCCTATGACGGTGTGCGACGCTTCGAGCTGCCGATGATCGACGCGCCCGCCGCCACGGCGGTTCCCAAGAGCCGGCGCGTGGAGACAGCAAAGGGATCGGCCGCGCCGCCGCCAGGCGGCTAGGAGTCCTGGCGATGGCCGAGCTGTCCCCGGTTCCGTTCCCCGACCTGTTGCAACGCATGCGGCGAGAGGTCGGGGCCAGCGGCGCGATCTTCGACCTGCCGATCCGCAAGTGGTTCGTTCCCGGTGAGCTCGACCTATCGGCAACCCATTTCGGCCGGCGCGCCTCTACCCCGGTCGGTCCTGCCGCCGGCCCCCAGACGCAACTGGCCCAGAACATCGTCCTGTCGTGGCTTGCCGGCTCCCGCATACTCGAGCTCAAGACGGTGCAGATCAACGATCGGCTCGAGATTCCGCGCCCTTGCATTCATGTGCCCAATGTCGGCTTCAACGTCGAATGGTCGCAGGAGCTTCGCGTGCGCGAGTCGCTGCTCGAGTATGCCAAGGGGTGCTATCTGATCGAGATCCTCAAGGCTACGCGAGCCTTCGGAGCTTTCGACGATACGCCGGAGTTTGAACGCGGGATCGACACCATCTACGACATCAGCGTCGGCTACGACCTGGCCGGCATCCGCTCCGAGAAGGTTGCCGCGTTCCTGCGCGGCATGCGCGAGCCGGAGGAGCTGTTCGAACACCTGCGGGGACAGCTGCACGGCGACCTTGCGGGATTCCGCGACATCGAGTTGCCTGGGTTGATCTCCGATTGCGTGACGCTCTCGACCTTCCACGGTTGTCCCGCCGATGAGATCGAGTCGATCGCCCGCCATCTCATCCAGGAGCAGCGCCTGCACACGATCGTCAAGCTCAACCCGACTCTGCTGGGCTACGAGGCTGTGCGCGAGCTACTGATCGATCGACTCGGCTACTCGCACCTGGAGCTGCGCCGCGACGCCTTCGAGCACGACCTCCAATACGAGGATGGCCTGGAAATCCTCCGCCGCCTGCGCCCCCTCGCCGAGCGCTACGGCACCAGCATCGGGGCGAAGTTCACCAACACGCTCGTAATCGCCAACGACCCGGCGATCTTCCCCACCCAGGCCGACCCCTACATGTACCTGTCGGGCCCACCGCTGCACGTGATCTCGATGACCCTGATGCAGCGTTTCCGGCAGGACCTGGGCTTCGAGCTTACGGTGTCGTTTTCCGCCGGCATCAACGCGCGCAACTTCGCCACCGCGGTGGCCTGTGGCATGGTGC
>JACZXM010000082.1 GCA_022571615.1 Acidobacteriota bacterium
CAGGTAGTCGGCGATGAAGGTGTAGGTACCCCCGTCAAAACGCGGGTACTCGCCGAACACCGCCTTGGTCTCGGCCACGATCGCCCGCACACCCTCCATGTACTCGAGCACATCGTCGTCGCTGCCCTGGTGGTGGATCGCTACGCGAATAACCTGGCCGTCGTCGGTGTCGAACTCCCACATGTGCCCGGCGCCAAGCTCGATCGGGCTGTCCATCAAGTAGCGGAAGTTGGGTGCGGTGAAGCGCAGCGGGTCCTCGGTCGGAAACAGCTGCGTGGCGACCTGCCAGTCGCTGCCGTCAGGGGGAATTAGCGTCACCCGAACCGGTCGCCGGGTCAGCTCGCCGCGCGCCCACATGAATGTTGCTGGGGCGTTCATGTGGGCGTGCGTGGGATCGATCTGTAGGTAGGTACCGTCGGCGCGATCACCGTAGATCCGGTAGGTCACCTTCACGGTGCCGTCATGACCGCTGACGTTCCATTGGTGAGGGTTGGGTCTGTAAACCGGCAGCGGCTGCCCGGCGCCGTCCACCGCGCGGACACGAAAGACGTTCTTGGCGAACTCGTGCAGCGCGTAGCGCCCGGGCGAAGAGCGGCTCATGCGCAATTGCAGTTCTCCGGCCGGGACCTCACGGAACAGAACCTCGACCTCCATCCAGTGGTGTCGTGGCGCCGTCACGCGGACGGTGTAATCGACGGGCTGCTGGGCGAGCGCATCGACTGGCATGAGGGCGATCAAGGTGGCCACGCAGAGCGCGCGACGAGTCCAAGCGGTCATGGATCGAGCTCCGAGTTCACACTGGAAGGCACCCGGAAGGGGCGCCGTGGGCTCGTGATGCTTGACCCCGAGCCACCGACAGTATGTTGCGCGCCGTGAGGGTGCGCTGACAAGTCGCGTCGTCACCGTAACGCCCCGACGCGCGGTCCGCGCAACGCTACAGTAAAATGTTGCCTTGATGAAACAACGCATCGAGCCTTACAAGCCGCGCCACCATGTGCGGATCGTCACCGCCGCCTCTCTCTTTGACGGCCACGACGCCGCGATCAACATCATGCGGCGGATCCTCCAGGCCTCCGGCGCCGAGGTGATCCACCTTGGACATAACCGCTCGGTGGCCGAGATCGTCGATTGCGCCATCCAGGAAGATGTGCAGGCGATCGCGGTGACCTCCTACCAGGGCGGGCACGTCGAGTACTTCAAGTACATGTACGACCTGCTGCAGGAACACGGTCCCAATATCAAGATCTTCGGCGGTGGGGGGGGGACCATCCTTCCCTCCGAGATCGAGGAGCTGCAGGAGTACGGCATCGCGCGTATCTACTCGCCCGACGACGGCCGACACATGGGGCTGCAGGGCATGATCAACGACATGCTGGAGCGGTGCGACGTCGCGACCGTCGAGCCTTCGCCCGACGGCCACCTGTCGGGCTTGCCGGAACGGAGCCCGCGGCTGATCGGCCAGCTCATATCGATGGTCGAGAACTACCCGGAGGCCGCCGCCGAGATCGAGCCGACATTGCACGCCATGACCCGGGAGAGCGGCGTTCCGGTGCTCGGGATCACCGGCCCCGGAGGCGCCGGGAAATCCTCGTTGGTGGACGAGTTGGTGCGACGGTTCCTGCTCGATTTCGAGGACAAGACCGTGGCCGTGGTCTCGGTCGATCCCTCCAAGCGCCGCACCGGCGGGGCGCTGCTCGGCGATCGGATCCGAATGAACGCCATCGACAGCCCGCGGGTCTACATGCGGTCGCTGGCCACCCGAGCAACCAACCGGGCGCTGTCGCGCCACGTGGCGCAGGCGATCCAGATCTGCAAGGCAGCGGGTTTCGACCTGATTCTTCTGGAGTCCTCCGGGATCGGGCAATCCGACACCGAGATCACCGACCATGCCGATCTGTCGCTCTATGTGATGACGGCCGAGTACGGGGCCGCCACGCAGCTCGAGAAGATCGACATGCTCGATTACGCCGATGTGATCGCGATCAACAAGTTCGACAAGCGCGGCTCGCTCGATGCGCTGCGCGATGTTCGCAAGCAGTACCGGCGCAACCGCGAGCGATTCGAGGCCGCCGACGAGGAGCTGCCGGTGTACGGAACCATCGCCTCCCAGTTCAACGATCCGGGTGCCAACCAGCTGTACCGGGTGCTTATGGAGGCCCTGGTGGAGAGGACTGGGGCCGACCTGAGACCCAACCTCGAGATCGGCAGCGAACCGAGCGAGAAGGCGCAGGTGATTCCGCCTGCCCGGGTCCGGTATCTGGCCGAGATCGTCGAGGAATCGGAACGACACGATCGATTCATCGGCGCGCAAGTCGCCACCGCGCGGCGGATGTACCAGGTGCATGGAACCATCGAGCAGCTGCGCGCCGATATCGGCGAACGCACCATGGGGATCGAGGAGCCCAACGACGCCGATGTAGCCACCGTGGTCGAGCACATCGAAGGCGAGCCGGCGTACCTGCGGGACCTGGTCGATCGATACAACGACCTCGAGCGCCAGCTCGATCCGGAGTGTCGCAGGCTGCTGCGCGAGTGGCCGGCGACGCAGAGGCGCTACCGTGCCGACACGTACCGCTATACGGTGCGCGATCAGGTCATCGAGCAGAGTCTGTTTACCGAATCTCTCTCCCACCTGCGCCTGCCACGGGTGGCGCTACCTCGATACCAGGAGTGGGGCGATGTTCTCGCGTGGCTGCTGACCGAGAATGTGCCGGGGCAGTTCCCGTATGCCGCCGGCGTGTTTCCGTTCAAGCGCCAGGGTGAAGATCCGACCCGTATGTTCGCCGGCGAGGGCGGTTCCGAGCGCACCAACCGGCGATTCCACTACGTGTCGCGGGGGATACCCGCCAAGCGCCTTTCGACCGCGTTCGACTCGGTCACGCTGTACGGAGAGGATCCCGATCCTCGGCCCGACATCTACGGCAAGGTAGGCAACTCCGGGGTCTCGGTGGCGACGGTTGACGATGCAAAGAAGCTGTACTCGGGCTTTGACCTGAGCGATCCGGCAACCTCGGTTTCGATGACCATCAACGGCCCGGCGCCGATGATGCTGGCCTTCTTTCTCAACGCCGCCATCGACCAGCAATGCGAGCGGGTGATCCGGGAGCAGGGCATCGAGCAACAGGTCGAAGCCAGGATCGAGGAGATCTACCGAGCCAGAGGGGTGCCGAGGCCGGCGTACCAGGGTGAGCTCCCCGAGGGCAACGACGGCCTGGGCCTGATGCTGCTGGGGGTATCCGGCGATCAGGTGCTCGAGCGCGAACTCTACGAGCGCGTCAAGGCGGAGGCGCTGTCGCAGGTGCGCGGTACCGTTCAGGCCGACATCCTCAAAGAGGACCAGGCCCAGAACACCTGCATTTTTTCCACCGAGTTCGCGCTCCGGATGATGGGTGACATCCAGCAGTACTTCATCGACAAGCAGGTGCGCAATTTCTACTCGGTATCGATCTCCGGGTATCACATCGCCGAGGCCGGGGCGAACCCGATCAGCCAACTGGCGTTCACGCTCTCGAACGGCTTCACCTACCTCGAGTACTACCTGTCACGGGGCATGCACATCGACGAGTTTGCCCCCAATCTGTCGTTCTTCTTTTCCAACGGCATGGATCCGGAATACTCGGTCATGGGCCGGGTGGCGCGGCGCATCTGGGCCAAGGCGGTCAAGCACAAGTACGGTGGCAACCCGCGCTCCCAGAAGCTCAAGTACCACATCCAGACCTCGGGGCGCTCGCTGCACGCGCAGGAGATCTCCTTCAATGACATCCGCACCACGCTGCAAGCGCTGTACGCGATCTACGACAATTGCAACTCGCTGCACACCAACGCCTACGACGAGGCGATCACCACACCGACCGAGGAGAGCGTGCGGCGGGCTCTCGCCATCCAGATGATCATCAACCATGAGCTCGGGTTGGCGAGCAACGAGAATCCGCTGCAGGGCTCGTTCATCATCGAGGAGCTTACCGACTTGGTGGAGCAGGCGGTGCTGACCGAGTTTCGCAGTATCTCAGAGCGCGGCGGTGTGCTCGGAGCCATGGAGCGGATGTACCAGCGCTCCAAGATCCAGGAGGAGTCGCTGTACTACGAGTCGCTCAAACACTCCGGACAGCTGCCGATCGTCGGCGTGAACACGTTCCTCGATTCGCAGGGCTCGCCGACGTTGATACCCGAGGAGGTGATCCGCTCCTCCGACGAGGAGAAGCAGTACGCCATCGCCTCGGTGCAGGCCTTCCGCGAGCGCAACGCAGCGGTCGCCGAGGCGGCCGTGAGCCAACTGCAACGTGCCGCGGTGGATGGTGGAAACACCTTCGAGGCCCTGATGGAGGTCGCCAAGGTGTGCTCGCTGGGGCAAATCTCGAACGCTCTGTACCAGGTCGGCGGACAGTACCGCCGCAACATGTAGTCGCATGCCGGTCCTCCGGGCAGGTCGAGCGGAATAGAGCTCATGGCAGAGTTTCCCGCGGTCACCGAGCAGCAGTGGCGTGACCGCGTGTTGCGCGAGATGGGTGAGACCGGACTGGACGCCTTGGAGACGGAGACCGTCGAGGGATTTCGCCTGCAACCGCTCTACACCGAGGCAAGCCCCGACGGGGCCGGGTTCCCCGGGATGGCGCCATTCGTTCGCGGTGCGCACCCCGTCACCTCGACGTCGGGCTGGGAGCGATGCCAGTGCTACCAGGAGCCCGAGATCGAGGTTGCCGCCGCGCAGATCGCCGCCGATACCGCCAATGGAGTGGACGGCGTGTGGATCCGTCTCGATCGGGCCGCCCGGATGGGACTGGATCCAACCAGCAAGGACGGCCTGGCGCGGGTAGGCGATGACG
This sequence comes from Acidobacteriota bacterium, assembly GCA_022571615.1. GTDB lineage: Bacteria > Acidobacteriota > UBA890 > UBA890 > WLXD01 > JACZXM01. The sequence goes on from JACZXM010000082.1 coordinate 4,824, forward strand.
GTATGGCCGCCTACACGGCGGCCGATCTGGCCGCCGTTCTGGGTGCTGGCGAATCTCGCGCGGTGGGGTTCAGCTTCGATGCCGGAGGCAATGCGTTGCCGCTCGCGGCCTTGGCGCTGGTCGCGCTCCAGGAATCGGGAATCGACCCGGCGGCGGTGCCGATCCGCTTTAATGCCGACCCGCTCGGTGCGCTGGCGCGCGACGGCTCGCTGCCGGCGCCTCATGCCACCCTGGGCTGGGAAGCGGCGGTACTGGCCCGCTATTGCGAGGCCAAGCTGCCGCGAGCTCGGGCGCTGACGGTCTCGGTCGTGCCGTACGGCCGGGCGGGGGCAAGTGGTGTGCAAGAGCTCGGGTTCGCCATGGCGACGGCGATCGAGTACCTGCGCACTCTGTCGGCTGCCGGCGTGGACCCGGAGTCGGGGGCCGCGCAGATCGCCCTGTCGTTCGAGCTCGGGCGCGACTTCCTGACCGAGCTGTGCAAGCTGCGGGCAGCGCGCTGGCTATGGAGCAAAGTGCTGGTGGCGTGCGAGGTTGCGGATCCACCGCCACCGCTCGTGCACGCCGGCACGTCGGCCCGGACGCTCGCCTGCCAAGATCCGTGCGTGAACCTGCTGCGGATCACGGTACAGGCAGTGGCCGCCAGCGTTGGCGGGGCGGACAGCATTACCACCGCGGCCTTCGATGAGCCGATCGGGAGATCGTCCGCGCGAGCGCGGCGCCTGGCCCGCAATACCCAGGCGATCCTGCGGGAAGAGGCACACCTGGGCCTCGTGACCGACGCGGCCGGCGGGTCGTATGCCGTCGAGGCGTTGACCGAAACCCTGGCGCGAGAAGCCTGGAGTCTGTTGCGGAGCATCGATGCGATCGGCATGGCCGAAGCGTTGATCGCAGATCCGCCGCGTACCCACGTGCGTAATCTGGTGGACGATGCCTACAAGACGCGTCGCGCCCGGCTGCGTGACGGGCGCGACCCGGTGTTGGGCGCCAGCCACTTCCCACCTCTGGAGCCGGAGCTGCTCGAGCGGCCACCGGCGGATCCGGCGGCGGTAAGAGCCGCGGTCGAGGCACGTCTGAGCAGCCGAGCCGCCCCGAGCGCCGAGACACTGGCGGCCGTCCGCGAGGCGGCCGAATCGACCACGGCGAAGAGCGGACCGGACACGTTGATGACGGCGTTGCTGCGGGCGGCGCGAGCGGGCGCCACGATCGCAGAGTTGTCCGGCGCCCTGCGGGATCGGGAGCCGGGTGAGCAAGTCGATCCGTTTCCCGAGCGTCCCGACGCGGCCTTGTCCGAAGACCCCGTGGGTGCCGCGGGGCAGGGGGCCTGATGGCTCGAATTCCGAACTTCCTGCGGCTCGATTTTGACACCGTCGGGACAAGCACTGGCGCAATCGAGGACTGGCAGCAGCTGGCGGGCGAGAGCGCCGGCCGATCCTGGAAGTCTCCCGAGGGGATCCAACAGTGGCCGCTGTATACCGCGCGCGACCTGGAGCCGGTCGGACATCTGGGCTCGATGCCCGGGTACCCACCCTTCGTGCGCGGACCCTACACGACGATGTACGCGCGGCGCCCCTGGACCATTCGCCAGTACGCCGGCTTTTCGACCGCGCAGGAAAGCAACGCCTTCTACCGCCGAAATCTAGAGGCGGGGCAGAAAGGCCTGTCGATCGCGTTCGACCTCGCCACCCACCGTGGCTATGACTCCGATCACCCACGCGTTGTCGCTGACGTCGGCATGGCCGGAGTGGCGATCGACTCGATTCTCGACATGCGCATCCTGTTCGAGGGGATCCCGCTGGATGAAATGAGCGTGTCGATGACGATGAACGGCGCGGTGTTGCCGATCATGGCGCTCTACATCGTGGCGGCGGAAGAACAGGGTGTGGCTCGGGAGCAGCTCAGAGGCACGATTCAAAACGACGTGCTCAAGGAGTTCATGGTTCGCAACACCTACATCTATCCACCCGCCGCGTCGATGCGAATCGTGTCGGATGTCTTTGCCTATACCTCGGAGCACATGCCGCGATTCAACAGCATCTCGGTTTCGGGCTATCACATGCAAGAGGCCGGAGCGACGGCCGACATCGAGCTCGCCTACACGCTCGCGGACGGTCTCGAGTATGTGAGGGTCGGAATCGATGCCGGTCTGCACGTCGACGCGTTCGCTCCCCGAATCTCGTTTTTCTTCGGCATCGGCATGGGCTATCTCATGGAGATCGCCAAGCTGCGAGCGGCGCGCTTGCTGTGGGCGCGCCTGATGGCGAGCTTCGAACCTCAAGATCCACGCTCGCTGATGTTGCGCACACATTGCCAGACCTCCGGCTGGTCCTTGGCGGCGCAGGATCCGTTCAACAATGTCGTGCGAACCTGCGTCGAGGCGCTGGCTGCCGTCCACGGCGGCACCCAGTCGCTGCACACCAATTCGCTCGACGAGGCGCTGGCGTTGCCGACGGACTTCTCCGCCCGGATCGCGCGTAACACCCAGCTGGTCCTCCAGGAGGAGACCGGCATGTGCAACGTCGTCGATCCGCTGGGCGGCAGCTATTATATCGAGAGCCTGACCCAGGAACTGGTCGACAAGGCCTGGGAGATCATCGAGCGGGTCGAGGCCGAGGGCGGCATGGCCAAGGCAGTCGCCGCGGGCTGGCCCAAGGCGATGATCGAGGAGGCGGCAGCGGCCACCGCGGCGCGGATCGACCGCGGCGAGCAGGTGATCGTCGGCGTCAACAAATATCGCAAGGCCGAGGAAGAGCCGATCGACATCCTCGACGTCGACAATCATGCCGTGCGCGAGGCGCAGATCGCGCGGATCCGGCGCGTGCGGGCGGAGCGCGACGAGGCGGCCTGCCAGAAGGCGCTGTTCGCGCTGCAACAGGGTGCCCGGGGCAGCGACAACCTGCTGGCGCTCGCCGTCGAGGCCGCCCGCGCCCGCGCCACGCTGGGCGAGATCAGCGCCGCGATGGAAGCCGGGTTCGGCCGTTATGCCACCCAGCCCAACCCGGTGCAGGGCGTCTATGGCGGCGCCTATGCCGACGACACGATCTGGGCGCGGCTCAAGGATGGCGTGGATGCCACCGGGCGGCGCCTGGGCCGCCGCCCGCGCATGCTGGTCGCCAAGATGGGGCAGGACGGGCATGATCGCGGCGCGAACCTCGTGTCCTCGGCATTTGGCGACCTGGGCTTCGAAGTCGTGCCGGGGCCGCTGTTCCAGACCCCGCAGGAAGCCGCCGCGCTGGCGATTGCGCGCGATGTCGACGTGGTGGGCGCCTCCAGCCTCGCCGCCGGGCACAAGACACTGATCCCCGAGCTGATCCGCGAGCTGCAGGCCGCGGGCAGGGCAGACATCAAGGTGGTCGCCGGCGGGGTGATCCCCGCGCAGGACTATGAGTTCCTGCGCGAGGCGGGCGTGCAGGCGATCTTCGGGCCGGGCACCAATCTGGTGAAGGCCGCCGAGGAAGTGCTGCGGCTGCTCGGGCACAACATGCCCCCGGCCGAGGAAGCGGCGGAATGATCGGCGTCGCGCTCCTTGCGGCGCTCCAGCTCGGCGAAGCATTCCAGGGTGGCGACGAACTGCTCGCCGTCAGCGTGCCCGCGGACGGGATCGCGCTGTTTCGGCGCGTTTGCCTCACCCCGTTTCCCGATGCCCAGGCGTTCGAAGCGGCGGTCGCGCATGATTCCGAGCGGCTCGCCAGGGTCGATCCGGCCCAGGTCGGCATGCTAGACCGTGACCGCAACGTGCGGCCCGCAGTGGGCGGAGTCTGGCGCTCGGCGCGCTACAATATCCGCTACATGGCGGCGGGCGCCATCGCGCCGACGGTGCCCCAGCCGCAGTGCCGGCTGAGCATCCGCCTCGCCGATCCGCCCGAGCCCGCCCGCCTTGCCGGGGAGGTGGCATCTGCGCTCAAGCTCGCCGACACGCACACTCTCCAGGTCGGCCTCCATATCCGTCACTATTGGGACCTCGCCCGGCCCGAAGGCGGGCGCTGGCGGTTGATGATGAAATCGGAGACGCGCAAGGAAGGGAATTTCCTCGCACTCTCCCTGTCGAAGCTCAAGGATTCGTGATGACCGTTCGTACCGACTGGACCCGTGAAGAGATTGCGGCGCTGTTCGACCTGCCGTTCACCGAGCTCGTGTTCCAGGCGCAGGCCGTCCACCGCCAGCATCACGCGCCGAACGAGGTCCAGCTCTCCACCCTGCTCAGCATCAAGACCGGCGGCTGCCCGGAGGATTGCGGCTATTGCAGCCAGTCGGTCTCGGCCGAGACCGGGCT
>JACZXM010000083.1 GCA_022571615.1 Acidobacteriota bacterium
GTGGAGATGGACTGCGCCCTTCGTGAGACGATGTCCACAATTCCCTGTGTACCCCCCGAACGGTTTGTTACGGCGACCATGCCCCCTACCATAAGACTGAAGAGGACGATCGAAGCGCTGTCCGGGTTGGATAAGGAATTTACTAGATACTTGTCCGCCACGCGCAGAAGTGCAGAGATGGGGTGAAATCCCTCTATAAAAAAGGAGCCTAGGTAGATACCGCTCCCCAGAGCGAGGATTACCTGCCGGAACGCGATGGCGAGCGCGATGGCGAGAATCGGCGGCAGAATCGAAAGCCAGCCGGGAATCGCCCGCGTGGAGCCGGTAGCGATGATCCGTCCCTGCCGGACGAGCTCGAGCTCGACCCGTCCGCCCCTGGTTTCGATTGCAGGTACCCGCGCCGCGCAACTATACAGGCAGCAGGCCACGGCCTGCTTCTAGAAACGTAGCAGTAGGGTCGCCGAGAGTTCGAAATTGTGCAGCACGACGTCGCCCTGCAGCCCCAGCAGGTTGACGAGATCCGGGTCCAGATCGGGGAGCTTGATCGGTGTGATGTGGTCGCGTAGATCGGCCCGCACACCCAAGCCCCCGAGCCCGAACCTTATGCCGACGCCGGCGTTGTACCCTATCGTGGTGTAGGAATCGATGTCGGGCTCCCCCCATGAGATCCGGTGCAGCCCGATGCCGGCAGCGACAAAGGGCGAAACCGGGCCGGGCAGGATCTGGAACACAAGGCTTGCATCGCCGTACAGAAACTTGGCGCTCATCGTGGTGTCGCCGACGCCGAGGGTGACCGACGTCGGGGTGTAGATCACGCTGACTTCGAATGCGAACAGCACCGCCCCGATCGTGATCCGACCACCGTAGACCGTTGCGTCGGTGATGGTCACCGATCCCAGCGGGCCAATGACCGGAGCTCGCTCCAGCAGGTCATCGCCCACGAAACGCCCGAGCACGAACCCGATCTCCTGCGCCGATGCGCGCGCTGGCGCCAGGAAGGCGATCCCGGTCATCGTCAGCAGTACGAGGACAATGCATCTGTTCCGCGGCATGCAGCGACTCCGTCAGGGCCAAGAGACAATCCACCACGGCCTGCTAGAACCCTGCACAACCCCTCGACAACCGCGGTTCAGGCGACCGTTTCCGGTTAATCTACCGCGAACCACTACCACAGTTCTTCGGGAGGCCAAATTTGCGAGCCCGGATGCTCCCCGGGAGGACGGAGACACTGCCTCCTGCACTAGCGACGCGACTGCGGCAAGCCGTCGGCGATCGGCTGATGACAGGAACGTCGGTCCTCGATCAGCATGCCCGCGGTGAGGGATGGGACCGGCCCGTTCGTCCGGCGGCCGTGTGCTACCCGCACACCGACTCCGAGATCGCCGCGATCCTGTCCGCGTGTAACGAGCACCGTGTGCCGGTCGTTCCCTTTGGCGCCGGTAGCTCACTCGAGGGCCACGTTGTACCACTGTATGGCGGGGTCTCGCTCGATCTACGGCAGATGGATGCGGTTCTCGAGGTCAACGATCAGGATCTTGATTGTCGCGTCCAGGCGGGGGTAACGCGCAAGCAACTGCAGGAGCACCTGCGTTTTCGCGGGCTCTTCTTCCCGGTCGACCCAGGCGCCGATGCCACGCTCGGTGGAATGGTCGCCACCGGCGCCTCCGGCACGACCACCGTGCGCTACGGCGCGATGCGCGAAAACGTCCTCGGGTTGAGCGTAGTGCTGGCAGACGGCTCGATCATCCACACCGGCAGCCGAGCCAGGAAGTCCGCCGCCGGCTACGACCTGACGCGGCTCTTCATCGGCTCGGAGGGAACCCTCGGCGTAATCACCGAGGTCCAGCTCCGCCTGCACGGCATTCCCGAGTCGATCTCGGCGGCGGTGTGCCAGTTCGACGACCTGGACGCGGCGGTCGATACGGTCATCGAGAGCATCCAGCTCGGCATCCCGGTGGCGCGCTGCGAGCTACTCGACCAGGTGCAGATGGGGGCGTGCATTCGGCATTCCGGGCTCACCGAATACCGTGCCACGCCAACGCTGTTTTTCGAATTTCATGGTTCCGAGGCGGCGGTCCAGGAACACGCTCGGCAGGTCGGTGAGATCTGCCACACCCACGGCGGCAGCGAGTTCGAGTGGGCCACCCGGACCGAGGACCGCAGCCGGCTGTGGAAGGCGCGGCACGACGCGTTCTTTGCCGCACTGGCTCTGGCTCCCGGCAAACGCGGCCTCACAACCGACGCCTGCGTCCCGTTGTCACGGCTGGCCGAGTGCATCCGCGATACACAGCGCGACCTTACCGAGTCGGGGCTACTGGCACCGATCGTCGGACATCTCGGGGACGGTAACTTTCACGCCGTCATCCTCTGCGACCCTGACGATCCGGACGAGGTGGGACGAGCCAAGGCGGTAAACGCGCGCCTGGCCAAGCGCGCCCTGTCGATGGGTGGCACTTGCACCGGTGAACACGGCGTCGGCTCTGGCAAGATCGACTTCATCGCCGCCGAGCACGGCGCCGGGATCGAGGTCATGCGCGCCATCAAGCAGGCACTCGATCCGAGGGGGATCATGAATCCAGGCAAGGTCTTCCGGGTCGGATGAACCGGAGGGAACGCAGCAGGGGATGAGGTCGATCACGTCCTGGCGCTGTGGCCGGCTGGTCGAGATGTCAGGCAGCCCTCGAGGCGGTTCGCGAGCACCGCGACGCGCGACAGGTCCCGCCTTCCCAGGGAGTAGCGCCTCTCCAGACCCCGAACGAGCTGTGGCGGTGGCGGCGCAGGAGGAGGGATTGGGCGCACGGCCTTTCTAGCCCGTCTCCGATCGTCAAACCCTAGAAAAGTCGGCGGCAGTGCCGGCCGTGCGCCCAATCCCTCCTCCTGCGCCAACCCTCCAGTAACGCAGTCCGCTAACGGGCGCCGGGCGGCGAGCCCAGGGCAGGTTCGGTCTCGGCTGGACCGGTTGGCCCTCCGCGGCCGGCGGGAAGGCCTCCGGCCGTGTAGACGCGAGTGTCCGGGTGGTGGTTGTGCCAGTCGAACCAGAAGTCCTTTGTCGCCGCCAGGGGCTCCAGCTCGCTGCCAATCATGGGGCCACTGGTGGCAAGGCCGGCAAAGTTCCATTCGCTTCCGGTCTGCACGTCGATGAACACCGGCGGCTCGCTCTCGGGCCTGGCGTATAGGTCGAGCACCCGCCCGTTGACCCGACGGTCGAACACCCGTACCGAACGGCCGTCAGCGGCGCAGGCCACCAGCAGCGCCGTTGTGCCGACCTGGTCGGCGATCGGCGTCTGGGCGGCAATCGTGTCGAGCGGATAGGCGATCGCTCGGCCCTGCACCACGAGTCCGACAACGATGTCGCGCCCCTGTAGATCCCCAAGCGGGCGCAGCGCCGCGGGCAGCGGCAGCCCTTGGACCTCCTGTTCCCAGTCCGCTCCTAGGTAACGATCGGTCCGCTCGTCCTCGGGCAGCATGACGATTGTGTCGGGATACTCGGTGCCCCAGATGCCGAAAGCGATCTCCTGAAACCGTATCCCGCGTAGCCGCTCGCCGGTGAGCGGCCCCTGCAGGGCCTCGCCGGTCACCTGCTGCCACCAAGTCCCGGTCTCGACATCCTCCATCACGAAGTTCTGGTTGTTGATCGCGGTGAGCCGGAAATGTAGCGTCACACCGCGGACAACAGAGCTCCACACCAGACCGGTGTGGCACAGAGTTCAGTAGGTCACCACGTAGGGCTCGGACCCGAGCTGGTCGTTGACCACGTGATAGTACCCGAGCAAGCGCACCGGATACGCTTTGGCGTCATCGCCGATGCGCACACCCAGAACCATGTCGCCCGGCTCCACGTGCCGGGCATCGGAAACCTCCACGAACCGCAGGTTGCTCACCGGGGCGAACATCCACTCGAACAGGTTCTGCCGCGCCAACACCGCCGAGACCATCAGCACGAGCACCGGAATGCTGGTCAGCGCACGGTAGCCCCAGGAACGTCGACGTTTCCACGAACGCGCCGTCAGCAACGTTCCGGCAACCGCGAGCAGCAACGTCAACCAGGGCCGTAGCTGCCGTAGCTCGAAGGCAAGGGCAATGTCACCTTCGCTCTGAGCCGCAAACGGCCGCAACAGAGCTTCGGGCGCCACCAGCACCAGGGGCGCCACGAGAGCCATCACCACGACCGCCAGCATGGCGGCGTGTCGTCTCATGACGCCACCGCGTCGCAGGCTCGAGCCAGTCGCTCGAGACCCTCGTCGATTTCCGCCTCGGTAACCAGCAGCGAGGGGCCGATGCGGATGACCTGCCCGTGGAGCCCGCCAGCGCCGAGCAGCAGTCCCTCGGCCTTGGCAGCCTGCAGTAGGGCGACGGTCTTGGCGGGGCTCGGCCGCTTGCTTTCGCGGTCCTGCACCAGCTCTAGCCCCATCATCAGGCCCATACCGCGGACCTCACCGATCCAGGCGTGGTGCCGCTGCAGATGCTCGAGCCCGGTGCGCAGCTGCGCACCGCGGGCAGCCGCGTTGTCGGGCGCCCGCTCGCGCTCGAGGATCTCCAGCGTTGTGCCAGCCGCCGCCATGCAGACTGGGTTGCCACCGAACGTCGAGATGGTCTTGGCCCGCCACGATGCGGCGATCTCGTCGGTGGTGATGGTGGCGGCCACCGGCCAGCCGTTGGCAATGCCCTTGGCCATGACCATGATGTCGGGTGTCACGTCCCAGTGCTCGATGCCGAACCACCGCGTTCCTGTGCGCCCGAACCCTGCCTGCACCTCATCGCAGATGAACAGGGCGCCGTAGGACCGAATCAGCTCCACGGCACGCTGGAAGTAGCCAACCGGTGGGACAATGCAGCCGCCCACCCCGAGGATGGTCTCGGCGATGAACGCCGCCGGCTTCCCGTCCGTGGTGGTCTCGATCACCTCCTCGAGATCCCGCAGGTAGAAGTCCACCAGCTCCTCGTCGCTCGCAGCCTCGATCGGCGCGCGGTACGGATAGGGAGCCATGACATGCTTGACGCCTGCGTAGCTGCTGGGCAGCGGGCGCCACGGAGCATGCGCGGTGATGTTGGTGGCCAACATGCTGCGGCCCGCGTAAGCGTGGCGCAGCGCGATCACCTCGGACCGGCCGGTATGCATGCACGCCAGCATCACCGCTGTCTCAACCGCCTCGGTGCCGCTGTTGGTGAACATCGTCCGCCGCAGCTCGCCGGGTGCGATCCTCGACAGTCGGCGCGCAACCGCGACCTGCGGTTCTGTGACGTACAGCGTGGAGGTGTGCCCGAGCTTCTGTGCCTGGGCTTGCACCGCTGCCACGACCTCCGGGTGACAGTGCCCCACCGAGGTCGTCAGAATGCCCGCGAACAGATCGAGGTACTCACGGCCCTCGACATCGCGCACCCTGCAGCCGCTCCCCTGGGCGAGCTCGAGCGGCTCCTGGTAGTAGGTCGCCACGCACGGAAACAGCAAGTCCATTTGCGCTTCGCGCAGCTCGCCAACGCCGATCGCCTCGGTCACCGGCCTGCCCCGCGGGCCAAGTCCGCGTCCCCGGCGCCGGAACGGCGATGCGCCAGCAGATAGAACACGAACAAGCACAGCACCGCCACTGCGAGCGTGAAGGTGACCACGGGCAGGAACAGCGAGACGACGCTGCCCGACAAGCTTGCCGCGTCCTCGGAGGCGCTGATCAGCGGGTTGGCGAGCCCACCGGTGCCGGTGCTCGAGACGACTCGCAGCGTCGCCTTGGCCGCGTGCACGCCGCCGGCTGCCGCTCCACCCAGGATCACTCCGACCACCAGCCCCGTTAGTGGATCCAATGAGGTGATTGGCGCCGCCGCCACGAGCGCACCGGCCACCGGACGAACCAGCGTCCCTGCGGTGTCGAGAAAATGATCGACAAGCGGGAACTTGTCTCCCACCACCTCGATGCACACGGCCACCCCGAACACGATCAGCGCCGGTGTCGTGCTCATCCACGCGAAGGGGGCGCTCAGGGGCACGAGCTCGAGGCGACCGGCCACCCCTACCACAAACAGTGGAAGGAACGCCCGCAAGCCGGCGCTCGCCGCCAGTCCCACGCCCATCATGATCTGCCACGCAAGCTCGACCATGCGCGGATGATAGCAGCCCGCGGCAAGAGTGGCCCGGGCCGCGCGCTGGCGGGCTCAGGCAAGGCGGGCTTCGCACCTCGACGCCGGATCATCGGATGCGAGGTCCAACACAGCGTCAGATCGCAAGTCCCCGACGCAGTGCGGACGAGCGCCGCAATCCGGTGGCAATCTGTTCGGCGATCTCTGCCAGCGCCACGGGATTATCGGCGAATCTCTGATTGACCTCGATCTCGATGCCGACGAATCGCTCCGGCGAGAGCGCCGCCCGCATGGCGGGCAGAATCCCGTCGGCGGTGCCGCTGTAGGGCCGATTGAACCAGACCACCAGGCCGGTGGCACCTAGCAAGTACTGGCGCAGCTGCACGCACACCTGACGCTCGATCCCCCAGCGCGGATCGTGCAGCAACCCGATGTCGTTGCGCCGCACCGTGCCCTTGAGCGCCGGGGTGAAGGTATGCACGGAGATGTGCAGGCAGTGGCCGTTGCGGGCAATGATCCGGCGGGCGTGACGTGCCACCCCGTCGCGGTACGGCCGATAGTAGCGTTCGATCCGATCGCGGCGATCGGCAGCACTGAGGCCGTAGTTGAAGGAGATGCGATGACCGTCGGATACCCGCCGCATCAGCACCCGATTGCCCACCGTCCGGTTCAGGTCCACCAGCAGTCGCGAGTATTCCCCCTTCCATATCGGGGCCTTGAAACTGCTCGCCAGAGCCTCGGCAATCGGTAGCGCCCCAGGGTCCCAGGCGATGTGGCGCTGCCGTAGATGCGACGCCAGCTCGCAACCCTCGGGCAGACGATTCGAGGCATGCTCGCACGTTACCAGTACCTGGCGGCCGAGATCCTCCATCCGCTCGTGCCCCTCCTGGCAGGCCGCAGTGCGGCCGGCTGCCTGCCGCGCAGACCGACATGCCGTCCGCCGTGGTGTCACCCTGTGGCGATCGGCAGCGTATTGTAGCGGCCATGCCATGAGCCTGCGTGCACAGTTCGGACCTGACGCGTCAGGTACTCCAAGGTCTGGGGAAACACCGTGGCGACTCCGACCCATGACGTGACCGAGCCACAGCAAGCGCCAGCGACCCCTCGAACCGAGCCAGCGCGGGTTCGCCGCGTGGCGATGGTGATTCAGCGCTTCCGCCCCCACTTCAGCGGGCAGGGGGTTCAGCTCGAGCAGTTGTGCCAGCATCTGGCTCGCCGTGGTGTGGAAGCGCACGTGTTCACCGCGGTGCGCGGCCGGCGATCCGCAGTGGAAGCCTGTGACGGCTACGCTATCCATCGGCTTCGCGCCGACGTGGTACCTGGCAGCGCCGGCAACAGCCATGTCTGGATGCCGACCTTCGCGGCTCGGGTGGGGGCTGCCTTGATGCGACCGCGCAGCAGGTACGACCTGATCCACGTGCATGCTCTGACCGATGCGCTCTACACCGCCTGGATCGCCTCCCGGGCCCGTGCCATCCCGATCGTGTTCGAAATGACCTTGCTAGGCGACGACGACCCCGAATCCGTGCGCAACCAGCGCACTCTGATGACCGCGCCACGGTACGCCTTATACCGTCGTTGCGATGCCTTCGTCGCCATGTCGCGTGCTTTTCTGGACAGCTACCGGCGCGCCGGCCTGCCGCAGTCCAGATTGCGCCTCATCCCCCAGGGTGTCGATAACGGTCGCTTCCGGCCGGCCGCCGAAGGCGAGAAGCCGCAACTGCGAGACCGGCTCGGGCTACCACAAACCGGGCCTGTGGTTGCCTTCGTCGGCTCGCTCATTCAGCGCAAGGGGTTGGATCTGCTCCTGCGTGCCTGGACCCAGATCCATGCAAACCATCCGCAGGCGACTCTGCTTCTGATCGGGCGCGACTCCTTCGAGCCCGAATCGGCGGACTGGGCCTACCTGCAGGAGGCGCTAGGTTCGCTCCCTGCCGCCACCGCGGCGCGGATCGTGCGGATGGGCGAGCGCGATGACGTGGATCTCTTGTTGCGCGCCGCCGATCTGTTCGTGTTTCCCTCTCGCCGCGAGGGGTTCGGTGCCGTAATCATCGAGGCGATGGCCAGCGGGCTTGCCTGCATCGTGGCGGAGCTTCCCGGCATCACCGATCTCATCTTCCAGTCACCTTGCACCGAGACAGCGGTGGCATCTGGGCAGTGCGACGGCATCGTCGTGCCCCAGGAGAACACCGCGGCGCTGGCCACACGGATCGACGAAATGCTGAGCGATGCAGCCCTTCGCTCCCGGATCGCGGCCTGCGCCCGGCGCCGGGCGCAGGCCGCGTTCGATTTCGAGCACGTTGCCGACCAGTACATCGACCTGTACGAGCACCTGGCCACCAAGAGCCGCTCCCGGTGAACTCCCGAAGCCCTGACAGCTGGCTACGGGCGGTCTCGCGCTCGATGTTCTGGAATGCTCTTCTGCTGCCGCTGATCACGGTTTTCAATCTCGCTGCGGCGGTTCTGATCCGGCGCTACTTCGGTCTCGAGTCGGGCCTATATGACGCCTTGCTCGGCGTGCTCAACACCCTGCTGGCTTACACCGCCTTCGGCATCCCGTCCTGCTTCCCGCAGTTCTTGCCCGGCCTGGAGATGGCCGGCGACCGGAGCCCCGTGTGGGCGTTTATCCGACGCGCCGGCTCGGCGCGACTCGGCCTGTTGGCGCTCGCTTTGGTCCCCTTCAACCTGCTGGCCGAACCGCTTGCGGGCCGATTGAGCCTCGGACCACAGGGCCCAGCGCTGCTGCACATGCTGTCGGTGCTGGTGATCCTACGGGCCGCGAACGACCTGGCGGTCAAGAGCCTGCAGGCCCTTCTGGCGCATCTGTGGGCGAATCTGCTGCTGTTTCTGCAAGCGTTGCTGGTGGCCGCGGCGCTGGTGTTCACGTTCGCCCAGGGCCTCGGCATGCAGGCGCTGGTGACGGCGCTGACCGTCGTGGCGGCGTTGGTGCT
>JACZXM010000084.1:0-3690 GCA_022571615.1 Acidobacteriota bacterium
CCCAACCCGCGTGGTTGGGATGATCCTCGCCCAGGCCGCGCACGAAGGCGTCGAGCTCCGTACTCGCCTCGACCAACGTCGCCCCGGGTCGGAGCCGGCCGACGACATCCAGATAGCGGGCTCCGCGCATGCCCTCGCTGAGCTGACCGTCGGACGGATCCGAGGGTACCCACACCTCGCCGGCGGACTCGGGGTACGGCAGACCATCGGCGACCACCCCGACGATCAGATAGGACTCCCCGTCGAGGATCATCGAGTCGCGACCCATGATGCCGGCGTCGGCGCCGAACGATCGTCTCCAGAACCCGTCCGACAGGACCACCTCGCGGACACCGGGCTCGGCGGCAAAGAAGCGGCCGGCCACGGGCCGCAGTTGCAGCACGTCAAAGACGCCGCGCGACGCGGTCACCCCAGACAGACGGCGCGTTTCACCACCCTGGCGCCAGTCGAGAGCGAGACCCGACACCGACGCGAACCGAGTCAGAGCCCGCCAGTCGCGGTCCCGAATATCGTGAAGCAGCGGCGGCGAGAGCCGCGACCGGCGGGTCACGTCGGTATCGAGGGCAGAGGGCCGGATCGGGACACCGCCGGTGATACTGCCGTCGTCGCCGTCGAGCTTCACCTCGTAGACGCGCACAAGTGCGCTGGGCTCGCCGACCGGGAGTGGCTTCAGCCAAACACCGTACGCCACGCTCGAAACCGCGACGGCGGCACCGAAACCGAGCCCTAGCGCGCCGAGGACCGCACCCGTGTAGCCAGGTCGGCGCCGCAGGAGACGAGCCGCGGCACGGAAGTCGGTGAGCGCGCCGCGCATCCATCCGTCGTGGTCATCGGCGCTCGCCGCAACACGTGAAACACCGCGACCCGGTATCCGCTCCGCCAGATAACTCCGTGCCAGCGCCAGGACGTGGCGGTCGTATTCGAACCGGCCAGCCGCCCCGGCGCGGCGCGCGGCTTCCTCGTGAAGATCGCCCAGCAGACCCTGATAGGAGTCCGCGTCTTGAACCACAAGCCGTAGTAGGAGCTCGCTCAGGCGTGGACGGCAGCTCATTTTTCCACCGCCGCTTCGAGTCCACTCCACAGGTTCACGAACGCATCGCGGGCTTCTTTGAGCGCCTCGCGTCCGGGATCCGTGACCGCGAAGTAGCGCCGTGGGCGGCCGGCACGGTTGGCGTCAGCATCGGCGAGTCGTGAGTCGAGGTAGCCCTTGCGCACGAGCCGATCGAGAGTCGTGTAGACGGCACCGCGCGCAACCGAGCGGCCGGCGCGTCGTTCGAGTTGGTCGCGCACTGCGAGGCCATAGGCATCGTCGCCCAGCCGCAGAACGGACCACAGGATCATCTGTTCCAGTTCGCCGAGGTACGTGACTTTGTTCATAGCCTACATAATTATCACCATGACTACATAATTGTCAAACGTCAACCCGGTCACCTCGTAGCAGGCGGCTACTCCTGGCCCTTGAGTAGCTTGTCCAGATCGGCGAAGGGTTTTTGGGTAACCGAAGGACCCTCAGCGCGACCCCGGGCCGTGCCGGAAGATTCCGCAACGGCACGCCGGGAGTGCTCGTTGTCGTGGCACCAGTAGCAGAGCAGCTCCCAGTTGCTACCGTCGGGCGGGTTGTTGGTGTGATCGTGGTCCTTGTGGTGGACGGTCAGCTCGCTGAGGTTCTTGCTATTGAAATCGCGCCCGCAGCTGCCGCACACCCAGGGCAGCAGCTTCAGCGCTCGGCCTCGGTAGCTGCTGTCCCACTCGGCCCGGGCACGACGACCCTCGGCAACGATGCGATCGGCTCGACTCCGGTCTGACGGTTTTCGCGGTGCCATGGGCAGCGTTCCTGCTCTCAAAGTAGCTGTTGCCACGGGCTGCTAGTATTCACTCGAGACTTTAGACTCCCTTGCCGATGATCGGCAAGGAGGAGCGCCGCGACGGAGACCGCCGGGGTCGTCTACGAGCCGCAGATCTGGTTCGTGCACCCCGATAAGCGATCGCACACGGCCCCACCCACCCGAGACGATTCGGGAGGCCGACATGTCGAACTCAATCGAGCTGGCGGGTTTGGGCGAGATTGGTGAGCTGGTCGCCCGAGCCGAAGCTGCAGGTGGCGTGGACACGAGAACGCTCAAGGCTGGGGACACCCTGGATATCCTGACTTGTTATAGCCGCTACACGCTGCGGCGGGCCCATCCCGACAGGGGCACCTGGATCGCGAACAGCGACGGCAAGTTCATCACCAGCGAATCCGAGGCAAGGCTGTTGGGTGCGACGTTGTCTGGCCGGGGAACGCTCTTGAAGCTCGGTTGGGTGTTGCTCGGCTACAAGGTGGTGCTGGCGGTGCCCGGTGGAGAGATCGTGACCTCACGCGTCCAGGGCGTGAGTATCAACGGCATGCCGTTGATACCAGCCAAGGGTACGCACTGATCGAGGACACCACGGTCTGAGAGTAACCTACCCGCGCCACGGTCCTGCGTCTGCTCCTCGAGCGCTTCCAGGTGCCCCTGGCAACGGTGTTTCAGGCCTGCCTGCCTATCCTTCCCCGTCTGGCGCTGTACTCTTGGGTGAGATAGTGCACAATCCCGCCCTACGACAATCGCTGAGCCGGTGGTGCCGACGTGGTGTCATGGACAAAGCGAAGAGAACAAAGCAGGTCAAGGATGGCTGAAGGTACGATCAAGCGACTTACCGACAGAGGCTTTGGTTTCATCGAGACGAGCGATGGTACCGACATCTTCTTTCACATGTCTGCCTGCGAGGGCTGTCGTTTCGACGACCTGCGCGAGGGACAGCGCGTCTCGTTCAATGAGGGCCAGGGCCCCAAGGGCCCGCGTGCGGAGGGCGTTCGCGTCATCTAGGACGCCGGCCTCTTGCCTGCCGAGTGGCAAGCGTGTTCCCGGATCCCACAGAGGTTGCGGCCCTGCGCGGTCAGCCTTGACGACCGCGGGGGCGACCAGCACGTCGAAACGTCGCTTCCGAAACCCCTGCATGGCGCAGTTTCGCTGCGATTGCGACATGTTGCCTTGCAGGCCCACGGCGCGGTGTCCGGCCCGGTCGAGCTGTTGCGCCAGCCGGTGAGCCCGATGCTTGGTGCGCATGAAGACGATGGCCGACTCGCAGCTCTCCGCGGGCAGAATACGCTCGAGCAGATCGCGCTTGCGATCCTCGTGGATGGCTACCAGGATGTGTTCGATGGTCGCTGCCGGTCCGGATTGCGCCAGCTCGACGACGTGCGGATCTCGTAGCAACGCGTCGGCAAGCAACCGGATCTCGGCGGGCATGGTGGCGGAAAACAGCAGGTCTTGCCGCTTCGGAGGTAGCGTCGCCAGCGCGCGTGTGACTTGCCGTTGGCTGGCATTGTAGCATCAGCCCTTCCGTACCCTCGACACTCTTCAATACCACCGACACTCCGGAGGAATCCATGCCTGCCACTCGTATTCTTGCTCTGTTGACACTCCTGGCGGCCGTTGCCGCGTGGGCGCCCAGCGCGCCAGTTCAGGAGGATGCAGCGTTGGTCCGCATCGAGGGGCTCGGTAGCCTTTCGTTCCCGAACTCTGGCGCGCCGGAGGCGCAGGACCCTTTCCTGCGCGGTGTGTTGCTACTGCATAGCTTCGAGTTCGAGCCGGCGGCAGCGGCGTTTCTCGAGGCTCAGCAGATCGATCCAGACTTCGCGCTCGCCTACTGGGGCGAGGCGATGAC
>JACZXM010000084.1:3700-9010 GCA_022571615.1 Acidobacteriota bacterium
ACGTCTGGGGGCAACGGCCGAGGAGCGTGCGGCGAAGGCGCCGACGGAGCGCGAACGGATGTACCTGGAGGCCCTCGAGGCTCTGTACTCCGGCACGGGCAGCAAGACGGCGCGTGACGCCGCCTACATGCGTGCCATGCAGCGGCTGACGGAGTCGTATCCGGAAGATCATGAGGCGCGGGCCTTCTACGCCCTCTCGATCCTGGGGAGTCGCGATGGCACGCGCGACTTCGCCACCTACATGCGGGCCGCGGCCACGGTGCAACCGGTCTTCGACGCTAATCACGACCACCCCGGGGCGGCGCATTATCTGATCCACTCGTTCGACGATCCGGTGCACGCCCCGCTCGGCTTGCCCGCCGCCCTGGCCTACTCGGACATCGCTCCCGACGCCGCCCACGCCCAGCACATGACGAGCCACATCTTCGTCGCCACGGGAATGTGGGAGGCCGCGGTGACGGCCAACAGGCGCGCCCGCGACATACAGGATGCACAGCGGGTCGAGCGCGGAAGGGGGCCCAACCTCTGCGGGCACTATTCCTCTTGGCTCCACTACGGCCACCTGATGCTCGGCCAGGTCGCCGAGGCCGAGAGCCTCATGGACGCCTGCCACGGCAGTATCGTCGAGGGCCAGGCGGACACGACCTATTTCGCCCTGATGCGAGCCCGTCAGTTGCTCGACACGGGGGACTGGGGCCAGGCCGAGAACTGGCAGGCTGAACTTGCCGAAGAGGGCGTCGACTGGACTGGGTCCTCGCCCCGTTTCCTATACCAGTTCGCCAACGCCTTCGCCGCGCTCCGAGCCGGCGATCCGGCTCCGGCGACGGCCTTCGTGGCCGAGCACCATGACATCGAGGTGCAGGCTGAGCAAGTGCAGGTAGCCGAGCTAGCCGGCCTTCTCGCCCTGCATGCGGGACGGCAAGAGGAGGGTGTCGCGATGCTGCGTGACGCTGCCGAGACCGAGGACTCGATGCCGTTCCAGTTCGGGCCACCGTTGATCGTCAAGCCCACCTTCGAGCTACTCGGAGAGGAGCTCTTGCTACTCGGTCGACACGAGGAGGCGGCCGCCGCCTTCGAGCGCGCCACCGGGCGCACCCCCGGCCGCACGCCGGCCGTTCGCGGCCTCGCCGAGTCGCGCGACTCGGCGCCATGACTGCCACGGCGTGGTGCCGTAGCGCGGACAAGCTGAGGTTACTGACTCGAGAGATGAATATGGCAACAAACAAGATCCTCACGGTGGTCTGCGGCGCGATGCTCCTGAGCACGAGCGCAGCGGATGCACAGAACGAGAACGCCCTCAAGCGAGCCTTGGAAGGCACGATGGTCACGGTCAAGATCGACATGCCGGCGACCCAGAGCGGGATCGACCTGTATCCGGATCGCGATCCCCAGATTGAGTTCTCCAAGTATGGCGACCGCATCAAGAGATACGGAATCTCGATCAAGGCCGGAGCCTCCGTCTTGATCACCTTGGTCAAGGTCAAGGGAAAGCACATCGAGTTCCAGCTCGCGGGCGGCGGGTACGGTACCTCTGGAGACGAATCGGTGCCCTCGACCTACGTCAGCTTGCCGTCCAAGAGCCAACGCGAGGAGGACCTCGAGGAAGACCTCAGGAACGAAGATGACCCCGTCAGGAAGCGCTCCATGGAGCGTGAGCTCGATCGGCTCAAGAGAGATCGCCAGCGCGACTACGAGCGCGACAAGGCCGACGCCGAGTTCCGCGCCGAGCAGGCCCGCGAACGGATCCGCCAGAAGCGTCTGACCGCGGGCTCGCGGTTCAACGTCCGCTACGACAGTGGCGTTCCAGCGCGCGCACTCACACCGGGCGGGCTCATGGCCGCCCTCGGCAAATACGTGACTTTCGCGGGCGAGGCGGAGACCCAGGTCGCATATCCGGGACCGGGGCAAGGAACCCCGGCCGGTACTGCCCCAAGAGGGCTGGTGCCGATTCGCAAGGGGATGAGCGAACAGGAAGTGTACGCTGTCTTCGGAGCCCCCGCATCGCGGGTCGAAACCAGCGAGGGATCGCTACGGGCCGTGGTGTGCACGTACGAGCTCTACGAGTTCTCGGTCGAAGCAACGTTTGTCAGCGGTGCGCTGGTCAAGTACAGCATCGCGTCCCGGTAGTAGCATGGCAGCCTGCGGCACAGGTGGCGCGGGCTGCTATTCCAGGGCCACGATCTCCTCCTCGGCGCTTTCCCACTCCGCCATCAGCTCCTCCACTCTTGACCGGAGCTTTTTCTGCTCCGCTTCCAGCCGGCGCACCTCCTGCTGGCGGCTGCGCTGGTAGTAGGCGGGGTCACAGAAGGTCTCGTCGATCTCGTGAATGCGGGCCTCGGCCTGCTCGATCTGCTGCACGAGCTTGTCGCGCCGATTGGCCAGTTGGCGCAACCGGCGCCGGTCCTCCGGGCTCCTTGCTTGGCCCCTCTCGGGCCGAGGGGCCGCCTTCTTGGCCCGGCGCTTCTGCGTTCGCGCCTTGAGCACGACCTTGTCCACATCGAGATGATCGTCACCGCAGTAGTGGACGTACTCCTCGTAGCTGCCTGCGTAGTCGAGGATGCCGTCGGGCTTGATCTCGAGAATGCGGGTGGCGAGCTGGGCGACGAACCATCGATCGTGGGATACGAAGATGAGCGTTCCCGGGTAGCTCTTGAGACCCTCGACCAGTGCCTCGATGGATTCCAGGTCGAGATGGTTGGTGGGCTCATCGAGCACTAGAACATTGGGCTTCTGGATCGCCAGCCGGCAAAAGACCAGGCGTGCTGCCTCGCCGCCCGAGAGTGCGCCGAGCCGTTTCTTTGCATCGTCGCCGGAAAACAACACCAGCCCCAGTTGAGCCCGGACGAAGCCGAACGACTCTCCGGCGCTGCAATCCCGGATGAAGCTCTCGACCGTCTGTTCCTCCGAGTCCAGCTGCTCGCGGTGATCCTGAGCTAAGTAGCCGAGATGGGTCTCGTATCCCCACTGCACGGCGCCAGCGTCGGCCACCAGCTCGTGCACGGCAATCTTGAGCAGCGTTGACTTGCCGATGCCGTTGGGCCCCATGATCGCCAGCCGGTCGCCGCGACGCACGGTGAGATCCACGCCCTGGAGCACGCTGTTGTCACCGAATGCCTTCGCGACACCCTCAATCTCGAGCACCTCCCGGCCGCTGGCGCGCTGCTGCGCGAAACGAAAGCTGGGGTAGCAACGCGAGCTGGGCGGCAGTTCCTGCAGCCCCTCGGCCTTTTTCTCGATCAGGCGTACCTTGCTCTGCGCCTGGCGCGCCTTGCTCGCCTTGGCGCGGAACCGATCGACAAAGGCCTGGTGGTGGGCGATCTCCTTCTGGCGCTTGACGATGTCCTTTCCCCGACGCTCGCGCTCCGCCTGTTTGGCCTGGACGAACCGCGTGTAGTCGCCGTTGTAGAGCGTGACCGTCTGGTAATCGACGTCGAGAATATGCGTGCATACGTTGTCGAGGAACCGGTGGTCGTGCGAGATGACCACCACGGGGCCACCGAAGTCCTGTAGGAACTTCTCCAGCCAGCGAATCGAGAGGATGTCCAGATGGTTGGTCGGCTCGTCCAGCAGCAGCGCTTCCGGAGATCCGGCCAATACCTGGGCCAACAGGACCCTGAGCTTGAACCCGCCTGAGAGCGTCGTCAGCGGCTGATGATGCACCGCTGTCGGCAGGCCCAGGCCTTCCAGGATCTCCGCCGCCCGCGCCTCTGCCGCGTAGCCATCGTGGCGCACGATGATGTCCTCGAGCTCGGAAAAACGCTCGGCGTCAAACTCCTCTTCCGCTCCCGCCAGCAGCGCCTCCTTGGCGACCATCGCCTCCCGCAGCTCCCGATTCCCGGCCATGACCACGCCGAGAATCTCCTCCTGCTCGTGCAAGAACTGGTCCTGTTGTAGGGCTCCGATCTTGAGCCGCTTGGGGATCGAGACCACTCCCTCGCTCGGCGACTCGACCCCGGTCATGATGTTGAGCAAGGTCGTCTTGCCCGAGCCGTTGGCGCCCACTAATCCATACCGCGCGCCGGGGTTGAGCCGGAAGGAGGCGTCGCTAAATAGCGTCTGGTCGCCGAATGACTTGCCGAGGCCGGAGATCGAGATCATGAGAATCGCGAAGATAGCACGGGGGTGGTAAGGCGGCTTTCGGACCTAGAAGCAGGCCGCTATGTGCCCGCCGCCGCAATGATCTGTTCGCGCACCTCGTCGAGCCACGGCCGTGGACGGTGGGCAGTGTTTTCGGCACAAGGCGGCGAGCGCGGGCAGGCGGTACTGCGCGGGCAGATGATGCTGGCGGGTGATTCGAGACCCTCTTCCAGCCATCCGATGTTGAGGATCTTGCCGATCCGCGCGATCTCTTCTCGCGCGACGGTAGGGATCTCCGCTGAGCCGCTCTGGCGTCGGCACGCTGCGCCGATCGCATCGACGATGCCGTCTGCGTCCATGCCCTGCTCACACAGTGCGGGCGACAGATCGATCCCGGCGCACAGGACGTGTGTGTTTCCGGCGGCATTGCGTGTGCGCAGCGACTCGCAACAGTACAACCGCGACTCATCCTGCGTCTGGAGGATCGAGATCTGCGAAAGGCGACGTTTGGCCTTCGTGTTGAGCATCCGGAACACCGCCCACTGCCGACACGGATCCGACACCAGCCGCATGTTGCCCCAAGGCAGCGGAATGCCGTTGGCGCGGTAAACGGCGCGCAGGTTTCCCGGCGGATAGGCATCGAAGTAGTGCCAGTGACGATAGGGGGACACAGCGGTCATCCGCCTCATTACCACCGATGGCGTCAGCTCGATGCTCTTGCCCGCGGTGATCGAGTGGGCGGTTCGGATCAGGAACTGCCGAAATGGACGCGCCGGACACAGCAGCGCACCCGCGAAGAAGCTGCACTCGAAGTCGCGCCAGGCGAGAAGGATGTCCCGGGAGTCGATCTGGCGCGGATCGGTCTGGGCCGGCGTCGGTCCGCTGACCTGACCACCGGTAACACTGCTGGATCGAAGGCCATCCCCGCCGTGAAGCACTTTGTGGGCTAGCTGGGTGGCGAGATCGTAACGCAGCCGCGCCGGGTCCTGCTGCAATCGTCGATTCACGTAGACCGTACCGGGCGGTTCAAAGAACGACCGCACCATGGTCTTGATCTCGACGCCGGCGTCATCGGTCGTCGTGAACGATCGGCGCTCGAACCACCTGATCTGCAGGTCGTGTTTCCCGTACAACGCCAGCAGTTCGTCGACGCGCAGCGGGAACTGCCTCGAGCCCACCTCGTCGGCGGCACGCTCGAGGTCCGGGAAACGGTTATGGTGCTTTTCCTGATAG
>JACZXM010000085.1 GCA_022571615.1 Acidobacteriota bacterium
GCGGTGCTGCTGCACCTGCTGTTGGGCGCGCTGCTGACCTGGTGGCCGGGGCTGCTGGTGCCGGCCGAGGCCCTGGCGGCGCCGGGGCCGCCGCCGCTGCAGTTCCGCTTCGTCGATAGCCCCGCGACCGAGCCGCCACCAGAGCCTCCCGATACCGAGGATCTGTCGGACATCGATCGCCAGGTCGCCGACGCCTCTGAGCGCGATGACCAGGACACCCCGTTCTCGGAGGGCAACACGCCCCAGAGCGTCGTACGGCTACCGCAGGAACTCGCTGAGGCTCTTACTGCCGAGCAGCCGACGCCCCAACCGGCGGTCACCGAACCCGAGCCTGTGGCCGAGGAACAACCTACCGAGCCGGCGCCCAGCGCCGAGACGGGTGAGCTTGCACGGACCGAGGAGGCGGTCGAGACCACCACGACCGCCAATCCGGAGACGGCACGGCCAAGGGTCCCACCGCGCCGTGGATTGCGCAATTCGCTTGCCCGGCTCGAGGCCTACGTCGACCCACAGCTCTTTGACAACCCCCGGGGCGGCGCCCCAGGGCAAAAGAGCCTGGCGCAGTTCAACACCCGCGGTTTCGATCTGGGTCCGTACCTGCGACAAGTGCTGGCCATCATCGAGCGCAATTGGCACGCCACTATGCCGCCGTTGATTCAGACCGGTGTCAGCGGGGCGACGTTCCTCGCCCTGTCGATTCAACGGCAGCGACAGCCCGACGGCAGAGAGGTGGCGGTACTCGTCGCAGAGCGTACCTGGAGCTCAGGGCAGCCGGCGTACGACGCGGCGGCGCACTTTTCCTTCGAACTGTCGAATCCGCTGCCGCCCATTCCCGACTTCTACCCTCACGACACGATCGAAGGCCGTCTCGGGTTCCTCTACAACGTCGCTCATCCCGACGACATCGATTTCCCAGACCAATAGCCGGGACGGGCGACAATTCCGATACCGGACCCTTCTTGGAGCAGATGTGTAGATGATTGAGGTATTGAGAAGCGGAGGGCCGATCATGATCCCCTTGGGGATCTGTTCGGTGCTTGCGCTCGCGGTCATCGCCGAGCGCTTGTGGAACCTGCGCCACGACAAGATCCTGCCGCCCCAGGAGGTTGCGCATCTGCGCAATCTGATCGATGCGGGCGAGTTCGTGCGGGCCGAGGAGTACACGCTCAGCCGCCCCGGAGCGCTCAATAACGTGCTCGCTCCGGCGATCGAGAACCGCCGCGAGAGCCGCGAGTTCATCCGCGAGATCGTGCGCGACGCCGGGCGGCAAGAGATCCCGGGTCTGGAGCGGTACCTCGGGGTGCTGGGCACGATTGCCAGCATCACGCCGCTGCTCGGGCTGCTGGGTACGGTACTGGGCATGATTCAGGTATTCGCGGTGGTCGCTCAGCAGGGCGTGGCGCAAGCCGACGCCCTCGCGGGTGGCATCTCCCAGGCCATGATCACCACCGCCACTGGCCTGGTGATCGCGATCCCCTCGCTTGCCGCCTACAACTATTACGTCGGCAAGGCCGAGGGCATCGTTCTGGAAATGGAACGGCTGGCGCTGGAGCTCATCAAGCTGATCATCGAGCGCCGCAAGCTCGGCGTGGCACGCGAGTCACAGGAGTGACGGCAAGCGATGTTCGTTGAGAACCGTCGCAGGGAACGGCGTGCGAGCGTCGACATGTCGCCTCTGGTCGACGTCGTCTTCCTGTTGCTGATCTTCTTCGCCGTGACCACGACTTTTCTGGAGCAATCGGGCATGGATCTGGAGCTGCCGGAGTCCTCCACCGCCACCGCAACGGAGAGGTCAGAGTTTGTTGTCGAGCTCGGCAACGATGGCTCGATTCGGTTCGCGGGCGAGGCGGTGAGCGTTCGACAGCTGGAGCAGAAGGTGGCGACTCTCGGGGAGCAAGAACGGACCCGAGTGACCGTACGGGCTGACCGCCAGGTCGAGCTGGCCTTTTTTGTCAGCGTTGTCGACGCCCTGCGCCGCGGCGGTGTGGAAGGAGTCTCGGTGCCAATGGTTCCGGTCGAGCAATGAGAGTCGTGCAGCGCGTTTCGGGGCCCCATTGCGCTTCCGACACGCCTGCCATGCCCTCGATGAGCGCCGTCGGCGATAGGGACCGGCAGCCGCTGCTGGTCGTCGTCGGTCCGACTGCAGCCGGCAAGTCGACGCTGGCCGAAACACTTGCCCAGAGCCTCGATGGTCAGCTCATCTCCGCCGACGCGCTACAGGTATACCGCGGTCTCGACATCGGCACCGCGAAGCCCGACGCCACCGCTCGGGCCCGCGTCGCCTACCACTGCGTCGACGTGCTCGATCCGGGGGATCGATGCACCGCGGGGGATTACGCACGCCGGGCGCGAGCGGCGATCGCCCAGGTGCAACAGCAGGGCCAATGGCCGATCCTGGTCGGAGGCAGCGGCTTCTATGTCCAGGCCACCGTCTGTGGGATCAAACCCCTGCCGGCGAGCGACCCGGATTGGCGCCGGGTGCTGGAGCAGGTACGGTCGCGGCTCGGTGCGGCCGGATTGCACGGTGCGCTCGCGCGCCTGGATCCGGATCGCGCAGCGCAGCTGGAGCCCCACGACACGCAGCGCGTGCTGCGCTCGCTGGAGGTCGTCTTGCGCACCGGGGTGCGGGTCGCGGACCTGGTGGGAGATCGACCGCCAGCGTCGTTGGGTGAGGCCGCGCAGGAGGATCCGAACGCTCTGTCGGCGCCGCTGCCCGGTGATGTGGTGTGGCTCGGGATCGACTGGCCGCGCCAGGAGCTCTATGCGCGCATCGAGCGGCGCGTCGACTCGATGCTTGCGGCCGGCTGGCTGGAGGAGGTCCAGGGCCTGCTCGAGTCCGGGCTGCGCCCGGAAGCCCATGCGTTGCAGGCCATCGGCTATCGGGAGCTCAGCGCCGTGGCCCGCGGTGAGGCCGATATGGCCGCGACTCGCGACAGCATCGTTAGCGCCACGCGCCGTTATGCCAAGCGGCAGCTGAGCTGGTTCCGTCGGATTCAACAGATCAATTGGACAACGCTGAGCGAGCGTGGAGCCGGGCTGCCTCCGGAGCAGGCCGCCGCCCACATACTGGCTCGGGTGCGCTTAGCTAAGCTAAAGCTAGTGTCATGCTAGAATCCGCCCTCGCCCGTTTGTCCTTACCGGGTCTCGTATCCGCGCGCCGATCATGAGGCATCCCCGACGACTGCGTCTCGCTGCCGCGGCGAGCGCTATGATCACCGCCTTGACCGGCTGCGCCAGCACCGCTGCGGCGCCCGAGTCTACCCTCGGTGCCGCCAGGCTGGCGATCGCAGCAGTCCAGGTTCCGCCACCGCCGGAGCACGGCTCCAGCGTCGTGATCGCCGCTTGGAACGCGCTGCGCGCCGAATCGTTGCAAACCGCGTTGGAGGTGGCCAGTGGGGTGCCGTTGGCCGAATCATCGACCAGCGCGGCGCGTGCCCTGGCGGGGTTCGTGGCCCTGCGTCGTGGTGATCTGACCGCAGCACAGGACGCTTTCGGTGCTGCGCTCGGGGCTGAGCCCGACATGCCCGAGGCCGCCTATGGCATGGGCTTGGTGGCCCAAAAACGCGGGCGGACCGATCTGGCCCGGCAGTGGTTCGGCGCCGCGTTGCGCCAGGCGCCGGGCATGAGCCGCGCCAGCGTCGCGTTGCGGCGCATCGATTTGCAGGCGGTCGACAGCGTCCTGGCGGCGGCCGAGAGTGCCCGCTCCGGCGGTGACATGGAGGGTGCCGAGCAACACTATCGCGAGGCCAACGGGTTGGCGCCGGGAGTCGAGGGGCCGTACCTACAGCTGGCGGCGCTGTACCAGGTTCAGGGTGATGAGGGGCGGGCTATTGCCATTCTGTCCGAGGGGCTGCGCAATGTCGGAGACAGTCCAGGCCTACTCGAACCGCTGGCGGTGCTGTACGGGGAGGCAGGGCGTCTGGCCGAGGCGAGCGACACCTTCGACCGGCTGCGGCAGGCCCTGCCGGGGGACGAGCGCGCCATGCGGCTGGCACGAGCGGCGCGTGAGCGCTACGAGATGGCGTCGCTGCCCCTCGAGTACCGGGCGCTGCAGGCGCGCGCCGAGATCTCCCGGGAAGAGCTGGCGGCGATCCTGGCGATCAATTTGGCCCGGCTCGAGCCCATGATCGAATCGCGCCGGCGCGTGATCATCACCGATACGCCGCCGGGCTGGTCGGCACCGTTTGTGCAACGCATGGTCGAATGGGGTGTTCTGGACGTGTACCAAAACGATTTCATGCCGCAGATGGTCGTCCGGCGCAGCATGCTAGTGGAGGCGGCGTACCGAGTGCTCGAGATCCTCGGTGTTGCCGACACGGCACCTCGCCCAGCGCTCGACGATCCGCCGCCCGAGCACCTGTTGTACCGCCCGACCCAGGCGGTCGTGGGTTTGGGACTGATGCAGACCGATGGGGACGGCTCGTTCGATCTGTTGGCGCCTGTATCTGGGGCCGAGGCGTTGCGCACGGTCGAACGGCTCGCCGCCCTGGTTCGCCGGAGCATCGGCTGAGCGGCTCGGAGCTCGTTTGATCTAGCCACCACCGGCGACTACGATTCGCCGGTACCAGGAGACCGTGGTGGAAGTGTGGTGGGTGTGGCAACGCGGACCTACGGGTGAGGGCATATCGCTGCGATGAATAGCTCCCAACAAGACAATCCCGCACCCTCGAGCGCTGCCGCTCTCGAGCATGCCTCGCTGCCCGTGTTCCGCACCCTGGCGGGATGCGTTATGGCGTGGGCCTTCCCCGGCCTCGGCCACGTCTTCCTCGGCCGGGTGCAGCGCGGACTGCTGTTTGGACTCATCATCTTGGGGCTCTTTATCGGCGGCCTGGCGCTCGAGGGCAAGGCCTACCGTCCGATTGCCGGTGAGCCGCTGACCTATCTTGCCGCGCTGGGCGCAGCCGGGGTCGGGGTACCGTTCCTGCTCGCCCATCTGGGCGGGTTCGCGGACGGCGATATCGAGGCTTCGACCTACGACTACGGCAACGCCTTCACGCTGGTGGCGGGGCTCTTGAACCTGCTGGTGGTGCTGGACGCCTTCGACGTGGCCGCGGGGCGCCGGTAGCTAATGTTGCACTTCGTGTTTCTTGCCGTGTTTTGCGTCGCGGTCGGCCTGGTGCTGGGAGCGATGCTACGCGCGACCACGGGCGCGGCCGTTCAGCTCGGGTTGTGGATTGCTGCGGGCATGACCGCAGTGGCTCTGGCGGTGGCCTGGGTCATGTACCTGATCGCAGCGTAGGAGTAGGGAGCCTTGGTTCGGCGCGCTCTCTGCTGGCTTCCTGCTCTGGCCCTAATGGGCGCCATCGCCTACTCCTCGCACCAGTCCGAGTGGCCCAGCGCCGTCAAGGGCGCGCCCGACTGGCTTCTGCACGGTGGAGTCTATGCCGCGCTCGCGGGGGCGCTGCACTTTGGTTGCGCGCAGCGGCTGCGACCCGCACCCGGAGAGCGGCGCTGCGTATGGTCAGCGGTCTTGATGGCGTCGCTGTACGGTGCCAGCGACGAGTGGCATCAGGGCTTCATCGCCGGCCGCGACGCGGCGGTGGGCGACTGGGCAGCAGATACGGTGGGAGCGGTGCTAATGGCGGTGCTGTTGACCACCGCGTCGTTTGCTGCCTCCGAGGGCGTATGGGAAGATTGAACCCTCGCTAGCAGCCCGTGGTGGCGCTGCGCGTTTCTTGCGCCGCAGCCCTTCGTTCGGTCCCGGAGGCAGCCCTTGGCACGCATCGCGGTCATCCCCGGTGACGGTATTGGTCCGGAGGTCATTCGCGAGGCGCTCAAGGTCGGCCAGGAAGTCGCTGCTCGCTTCGACCTGGAGCTGCAGTTCGAGACCGTCCGCTTGGATGCAGACACGTACCTATCGACCGGAACCGCGTTGCCACCCGAAACCTTCGAGCGCCTGCGTGATGAGTTCGACGCCATCCTGCTGGGAGCCCTGGGGGACGAGCGCGTGCCGGATATGGCGCACCTGCGCGGGGTGCTTCTGGGGCTGCGATCCGGACTCGACCTGTTCGTCAACCTGCGCCCGGTCAAGTTGCTGCACGAGGATCTGTGTCCTCTCAAGGGTCGCGGTTGCGACGCCGTGTGCTTCGAGATCGTGCGCGAGAACACCGAGGGCGCCTACTGCGGTCTGGGCGGTACGTTGCGGCGGGGAACCGAGGCCGAGATCGCCATCGAGCAGGACGTCAACACCCGTCGCGGCGTCGAGCGTATCCTCCGTTTTGCCTTCGAACGGGCTGGCTCGTGGCCTCGGCGCCGGCTGTGTATGGCCGACAAGAGCAACATCCTCGTGCACGGGCACGGGCTGTGGAAACGCGTCTTCGACTCCCTACGGGAGGAATACCCACAGATCCGTGCACGGCACCTGTACATCGACGCGCTGGTGATGGAGATGGTCCGTGATCCGTCGCAGTTCGAGGTCATCGTGACCTGCAACCTGTTCGGGGACATCGTCAGTGATCTGGGCGCACAACTGCAAGGCGGGATGGGTATGGCGGCATCGGCCAACACCTGCCCCGACAGCGGCGCGGGATTGTTCGAACCGGTCCACGGTTCGGCTCCGGGGCTGGTGGGCGGCGGGCTGGCGAACCCGATGGCGACGATCCTGTCGTTGAGCATGTTGTTGGCGCACCTTGGGCATGAGATGGCCGCCGCGCAGGTGGAGGCGGCGGTCGTCGCGACCTTGGAGGGGGGACGCTGCACTCCGGATGTCGGTGGTACGGCGACGACCGCACAGGTGGGTGACGAAGTTGCAGTACGAGTCGGGTCGACCGCGGTGACGTAGGCGACCAAGCGCCACGTTAGCGGGAGTGGAGAGTCGGATGAGCCTGGAGTATCAGAACATCAAGGTCGAGATCAGCGAGGGGATCGCCACCCTGACCGTCAACCGTCCGGAGGTGCTCAACGCGCTCGATGAGACCACGACACGCGAGATCGGCGCTGCCGCGTTAGTGCTCGATGCCGATACCGACGTGCGGGCGGTGATCGTGACCGGTGCCGGCGACAAGGCGTTCGTCGCCGGTGCCGATATCAATACCCTGTCTCGCCTCGGACCGGAAGAAGGACGCCAGGCCTCGATCCTGGGTCAGCGGAGCTTCGATCGGATCGAGGGCATGAGCAAGCCGGTCATTGCCGCCATCAACGGGTATGCGCTGGGAGGAGGTTGTGAGCTGGCACTAGCGTGCCATCTTCGCATCGCCTCCGAGCAGGCCAAGATCGGTCTGCCAGAGATCAACCTGTCCATCATCCCCGGGCACGGGGGAACCCAGCGCCTGGCGCGCCTGGTGGGCAAGGGGAGGGCCCTGGAGATGATTTGCGGCGGCCAGCAGCTCGATGCCGCACAGGCGGAACGGATCGGCCTGGTGAATCGAGTTGTGCCCCACGGCGACCTCGCCGCGGCGGCGCGAGAATGGGCCGCACGGCTGGCCTCCAAGCCGCCGCTGGCGATGCGATACGCTCTCGCCGCGGTCAACGAGGGGCTCGAAGCCACAATGAAGCAGGGTCAGGTGATCGAGGCCGGCTACTTCGGCCTCTGCTGCGCCACCGAGGACAAGTTCGAGGGCATGAACGCGTTCTTGGAGAAGCGGAAACCGACCTGGAAAGGGCGCTGATGAGCGTGCCTGAGGAGAGCTCACTGATCTACGACTGGAACCGAGCCCGGGTGGATCGGAGACATCGATCCGTGGAGTTCGACGACGAGACCCTGCGCGACGGCCTGCAGTCGCCCTCCGTGCGCGATCCGGATATCGAGACCAAGCTCCGGATCCTGCACTTGATGAACGATCTGGGAATCCACGCCGCTGATCTCGGTCTGCCAGGCGCCTCCGAGCGGCAGAAACAGGACGTCGTGCGCCTAGCGCGTGAGATTCGCGACCAGGGACTGGCGGTCTTTCCCAATTGCGCCGCCCGGACGCTGATCTCCGACATTGCGCCGATCTGTGATGTTGCCGACGAGGTTGGCATCGCGATCGAGGCGTCCTGCTTCATTGGCTCCAGCCCCATTCGGCAGTACGCCGAGGACTGGGACATCGACCGCATGCTGCGCCATACCGAGAAGGCAGTGAGCTACGCCGTTGGCCGCGGACTACCGGTGATGTATGTGACCGAGGACACCACACGCGCCCAACCCGAAACCATTCGGCGCCTGTATACCGCCGCGATCGAGGCTGGCGCCGGTCGAATCTGCGTCTGCGACACGGTGGGGCATGCGACTCCACACGGTGTGACGGCGCTACTGGAGTTCGTTCACCAGGTCGTCGCCGATACCGGCGAGGCGGTCAAGGTCGACTGGCATGGCCACCGAGACCGCGCCCTGGACATCGCCAACACGATGGCGGCGATCGAGGCCGGCGCGGATCGGGTGCACGCAACGGCGCTCGGGATCGGCGAGCGCTCGGGCAACACGCCGATGGATCTACTTCTGGTGAACTGTCGGCTCGAAGGCTGGATCGACAACGATCTATCGAAGCTCGGCGAATACTGCCGCGTGGTTTCCAAGGCCACCGGGCGACCGATTCCGATCAACTATCCGGTTATCGGCGGCGACGCCTTCCGCACCGCGACAGGCGTTCATGCAGCAGCCGTGATCAAGGCGCAGGTCAAGGGCGATGCCTGGCTCGCCGATCGCATCTATTCGGGAGTGCCGGCAAGTCTCGTCGGCAAGTGCCAGGAAATCGAGGTCGGCCCGATGAGCGGCACTTCCAACGTCGTGTACTGGATGCGGCAGCACGGTGTCGAGCCCACCGACGAGCGGGTGCAAGTGGTCTTGGAGGCCGCCAAGGACGCCGACCATGTGCTGAGCGAAGGCGAGATTCGCCATCTTCTCGACGACTAGCAGCCCGTGGCAGAAGTGGCGTGGGTCGCGTTGCGTCGACAAGGGCCCAGATGCAAGGCGCCCTCGACGAGGCGATACAGGGACATCGGAGAGGAGAGGCAACGCCGCAGATGGGCCCTTGTCGCCGCAACCCGAAGGGCGCCGGCGATTCTCCACCGCGAGCGGCAAGAATCAGA
>JACZXM010000086.1 GCA_022571615.1 Acidobacteriota bacterium
CGCCAGCGCCAGGATCGTCCAGGTGGGGTTCTTGTTGGCCTGCGATACGAACGGTCCACCGTCGGCGACAAAGAGGTTGCGAACCTCGTGCGCCTGGCAGTTCTCGTTGAGCACCGACGAGCTCGGCGCGTGCCCCATGCGGGTTACCCCGAGCTCGTGGATAATGCGGCCGCCGTTGGCAATGCCGTAGCCTTCGTCCGGGCCCGGTGCGGGTCCCAGGGGGGTACCGCCCATCTCGTGGATCAGCTCCCGGAAGGTCTCCTGCATGTGCCGCACCTGGCGAATCTCGTGGTCGCTCCATTCGAAGTGGAAGCGGAGCACCGGGATCCCCCACTCATCCACCACGTCGGGGTCAATGTCGCAGTAGGACCGCTGGTTGGGAATCATCTCGCCGCGGCCCGAGAAGCCGACCGTGGCGCCGTAGACGCTCCGGTACAGATCCTTGAGCGACTTGCCGTAGCCTCCACCGCCCGGGTAATGGTGGATTCCGCCCAGCGCGCCGTAGCCCGGCAGCCCGCGGCCACCCCATATCTCGATGTGGTAGCCGCGGGGAAAATCGAGCTCGCGGTTATCGAGCCACCAGGGCATGTACAGATGTGCCCCGCCGGTGCCGTCCTCGTTGTGCGGTAGGCCGTTGGCGAGAGCCGGGACGTAGCCCATCACGTCGGTCCCGGTGCTGTCAGTCAGGTAGCGGCCGACGACCCCGCTCGAGTTGGCCAGACCGTCGGGGAATAGGCTCGATCTGGAGTTCAACAGCAGGCGCGCCGACTCGCATGCACTTGCCGCCAGCACCACCACCCGGGCGCGAACCTGGATCTCGCGGCGGGAGGCCTTGTCGACGTACGACACACCGCTCGCAAGGCCGCGATCGTCGACCGTCACCTCGCGCGCCATGGCACCGGTGATGATCTTCAACCGACCGCTCTGCAGCGCCGGCGGCAACAGCACCGAGGGGGACGAGAAGTTGGAATGCGTCCCGCAGCCTCGATTGCACTGTCCGCAGTAGTGGCACGCGAGACGGCCGTTGAGCGGCCGGGTGAGGATCGAGAGCCGCGACGGAATACAGGTGATCGCCAGCCGGTCGCTGGCGCGTTTGACCAAGTGCTCCCAGCAACGCGGCTCGGGCGCGGGCATGAAGATCCCGTCCGGGTCGTTGGGCAACCCCTCGTGAGTACCGAAGATACCCACGAGACGATCGACCCGGTCGTAGTACGGGCGTAGATCCTCGTACGAGATCGGCCAGTCATCGCCGAGGCCGTCGACGCTGCGTGCCCGGAAGTCATCGGGACCGAATCGCAGCGAGATCCGTCCCCAGTGATTGGTGCGACCGCCGAGCATGCGCACTCGGAACCAGTCGAATTGCTGTCCCTCGGCGACGGTGTAGGGTTCGCCCTCGAGCGACCAGCCACCGTTGCCGGCATCGAACTCGCCGAACTGGCGCTCGGGGGTGGCAGCACCACGGCGTGGCGACTGGTACGGCCACTTGAGCATCGTGGTGTCGTTCTCGGTGTCGAACCACCGCCCCGCCTCGAGCATCAGCACGCTGGCACCGGAGTCGGTGAGAACCTTAGCCGCCATACCACCGCCGGCGCCGGAGCCGACCACGCAGACGTCGTAGATCTCGGGCGATCGAATGACCTGCATTCTCCCCGCTTTGCTCTTGTCTCCGAGGCTACGGTCCGGCCAGGAAGCTCTCGATCCTATCCCATTGGGCGCGCGCGTCGTTGAAGCCGATCTCCATCAGCCGTTCGGTGTACGGCGGCTCGAACAGCAGGTAGCTCAGGAAGTCGGGCGTCGTCGTGCCCGTGGCGCCGAGACCGCGGGCCAGGATGCGCAGCGCGCGAGGCAGCGTGTGCACCAGTCCGGCCGAGAGCTTGCCGAGGTCCTCGGAGGGGCGCAGCAACAGGATTTGCACCGGGCGCAGCCCTTCCGGGTGCTTGGTCCCGGGGGGCAACAGCGACAGCGTCCGATTGATCCGAACCAGCCGCTCGGCATCGTTTTCGAGCGCGTCCAAGAAAACCCCGTGCATCATCATGCCCAGGATCTGTGCCGGCGGAGGATAGCCGCTCACCTGCGGCACGGCTCGCTCCGCTTCGCTGAGCCCGTAGCGCACCGAGATCGCGACAATGCGATCGGCGCCCAGGTGCACGGCGGGCGCCAGCGGAGCTGCGTGACGGATGCTGCCGTCGCCGAAGTACTCCTCGCCCACCTGGATCGCCGGAAACACCATCGGCAGCGCCGCCGAGGCCATGACGTGCTCGACACCGATGCAGGCGCGTACCGACATCCGGTGGGCGCGTTCCCAGTCACTGATCTCACGATCCCCGTGCACGAAGGTCACCGTGCAGCCGGTAGCGTAGCCGGTCATCGACAGCGCCAGGGCCCGTAGCCGGCCCGCCCGGATGTTGTCGTCGATGCCGCTGAAATCGATCAGGTTGGTCAGGTACTCACGCAAGGGCGCGGTGTCGAGCAGGCCGCGTAGCTGGAACGGCATCGCTCCACCGCTGAGCAGCTTGCTGCTCCAGCGCAGCAGACTCGATGACAGCGACCCGACGCTCGAGCGGAAGACACGCTCGATACGCAGGTTCAGCCAGGCTTCGCGCAGCTGCTGCGTCGCGGCCACAAGATCGCCGCGGTGGCTCGCCAGCGTCGCCGCGTTGATGGCACCGGCCGATACCCCGGTGATGATCGGAAAGCAGGCGTCTCCCCCGGCACGGTCGGCGATCCCGGCAAGCACTCCGGCCTGATACGCCCCGCGAGCCCCGCCGCCGGTGAGGGCCAGTGCGATGCGCTGTTCTCTGTTTCCGGGCTTTCCGCCTTCCATGGCTGGAATCCTCGCACGCCCGGCATCAAGATCCGAATCATGCCAGAGCTTCCTGACGTGACGGTCTACGTGGAGTGTATGCGGCCGCGCATGGTAGGCCGGCAGCTCGAGGGCCTGCGGGTCGCCAGCCCGCATCTGCTGCGAACCTTCGATCCGCCGGCTTTCACCACCCACGGAAAACAGGTGCTCGGCATCGAGCGTCTCGGCAAGCGCATCGTCGTGAGCCTCGAGGACGAACTGTTCCTCGTCTTCCACTTGATGATCGCCGGAAGGTTCCGGTGGCGTGATCGCGGTGCGCGGTCGCTTCGGCAAACCGTGCCCGTGCTGCGACGCCCCGGTGCAGCGAATCCTCTACGCCGACCGCGAGACCAACTACTGCGCTCGCTGCCAGACCGGCGGTCAGGTTCTTGCCGATCGGGTGCTGTCGCAGCTACTCAAGAAGGACTGGCCGCGCACGATCGAGGAATGGGAACAGATCCGCGGAGGGTGATGGCAAATGCAGATCGATCCAGACCAAGCGATGGTCGGAGGCCGCCTCGGCAAGCTCGCGGCCGAGCGGATCTTCCTCGGCTGCCGGCCAGAACACGCCACCATCAAGCACTTCCAGATCGATGCTCGGCAGGACGTAGTCGATCCGTGCTCCGATGCCGCGGAAAGCGGTGGTCGCCCGCGGCTTGCCGTCGGGTGCGCCCCGGCTGACAGCCACCTCGCCGGTGTCGCGGATGCGCGGGTGTTCCAGCAGCTGTGATATCGCCGTGCGCCCATCGTAGAGCGACTCGTCGGCGTCGGGGCGCGCGTTCAGATCGCCCAGGATCACGAACGGATCGCCAGCGTCATAGCCGCCACCGCGCCCGGCATCGTCGACGAGCGTCTCGTCACCGTCGATATAGTGAACCCAGAGCTTGATCTCGTCGAAATTGCGCCGCCCGTTGTGGTCCTCATCGCGGTCAAACACCGTCGGGGTCGGGTGCGACAGGAACAGATGCAGGCGCTGCGCTCCCACCTGAACCG
Source organism: Acidobacteriota bacterium (assembly GCA_022571615.1). Classification (GTDB taxonomy): domain Bacteria; phylum Acidobacteriota; class UBA890; order UBA890; family WLXD01; genus JACZXM01. The sequence continues at coordinate 3,836 of JACZXM010000086.1, forward strand.
GCAGATCCTGGTGCGACTTGCTCGAGAGCCGGAAGATCTCCAGGGCTTGGTCGCTATAGAACCCCTGTGGGATGTGATTGCCCGGCAGATCGACCCAGCGGAACTTGCGAAAGGTCCGGGCTTGGTCTCCGGCAATCGGATACCGGGACAGAACCGCCATGGAGTACTGGCCCGGGTAGACCCCGTAGCCGAAAGCGTCGTCGCCGTGTGAGCGCTCTCCACGGTCCGCCTCGGTCGCCGCGTGGCCGTCGCCGTTGAGATCGATGCCCGAGAGAATGCCGGTGTTGTTGGGCGCAGCCCAGGAGTACGGATACTCGATCGGATCGTTGCCGGTGGCCAGGTACAACCGTGCAAACCGCCGGGCGCTGAAGTCGAGACCTTCCTGGATTGCCCCGTAGTCGTGGTCGATCTCGTTGAGTACCAGGATGTCGGGCCGGACTCGCTGGATGATCGCGGCGGCAGCCCGCAATTGCGGGTTGGCGCCAACCCCGGTCTCATCTACTTGCTCGATCTTGGCTCGCGACAGCTCCTTGATATTGAACGTCGCAACCCGCAGCACCGAGGGCGGTTCCTGGCCCGCGACCGGGGCGTTCGGCGCCCGCATCGTCAACAGCGATGCGTACAGATCGATGCCGTACCAGAGGTTGCCAATGCGAAGGTTCTCGTTGGCGGCGTGCTGGTTGTTGTCGTGGTTGGCGATCGGCAGGATAAGCGCCGGGGCTCCCAGATTCTCGGTAAACAGGTACAACGGCAGCGATCCGCCGAGCGCCGGCACCATCAGCGCGTCGCCGCCGGCGGCGACCTGAACCGCCTCGATAATGCTCTCTGCGATCGGCAGCCCCATGTCCGTGCGGGCGGCGGGATAGCCCTCGCCGCGCAAAACCTTGACCAGTATGCGGTGGCGGGCGCGGGTCTCCAGGTCCGGATCCTGGCGCACGATATGAAATCCCTGGTCGCGAATGTGCGCCTCGACCAGGTCGAGCATCGCCTGCGGATCGTTGCCCTTGACCAGACGCACTCCGAGCGCCGCCTCGGCCCGATCCGGAATCACGTTCCTTGCCTGCGCGCCGACGCTGCCGGACAGCAGCCCCTTGATCGTCAGCGACGGTAGCAGCAGGCGCTCGGCGAGCGTCGCCCCGCCGCCCTCGGTCCAGGCCAGGCCGAGCTCAGCAGCAATCTGTGCGTCGTAGGCGGGCAGCCGTGAGAGCGCATCGAGCTCCTGGCGCCCGAGCGGCTCGACGGTATCGTAGAAACCGTCGATCGTGACGTTGCCCTGCTCGTCCTTCATGCTCGCTAGCAACGACGCCAGCATCTGGCCCGGAACCGGCGCCCAGTTGCCATAGTGGCCGCTGTGCAAGGGCCTCACAGCCCCGTACACGGTCAGGTCGAGCCCGGTAACACCCCGCACGCCGAAAACGATCTGGGGTCGACCCGACTGGTGGATCGGGCCGTCAAAGAAGAGCCAGACATCGACATCGAGCTTGTCCCGGAAGGTCTCGATGTACTGGCCCAGGTGGGTCGAGCCCATTTCCTCCTCGCCCTCGAACAGGAACTTCACGTTGGAGGTGAGGGGGATGTCGGCCTGACGGAGCGCATCAAGCGCGCTCAACAGCGCCGGGATCGGTGCCTTGTCGTCGGAGGCCGAGCGGGCATAGATGCGCCAGTCCGGGTCGACCGACTCGCCGTCGCGCGGCAGCGCGCGCGCCTCCCCGCCCGCCCCCATCACGCCCGTATACAGCACCGGCTCGTAGGGCCCGTGAACCCAGTCCGGCCCGGCGGGTGGCTGCCCGTCGTAGTGGACGTAGATGCCGATGGTCCGCTGCGCTCCGGGGACGCGGATCTCGCCGTAGATCAGCGGCGGAGTATCCGGCAGCCGCAACAGCTCCATGCTGGCGCCGCGCTGTTCGAACTCGGCGGCGATGAACTCCGCGTTGCGGGTGATGTCATCGAGGTTGCCGCCGAAGTTCGGCATCGACAGCAGGTGGGCAAAGAAGCGCAGGATCTTTGCCTCGTTGGCGGCACGAAACGACCGCGCCGCTTTCAGCGCCGGTGTTTCCGCGGCCGATCGCTGCGCCTGGCTCCCGCCAGCCATCGTGAACAAGAGGAGCAAAACTGCCAACCATGTCCTGGCGCCGAAGAATCCACGCATCGGGTACCTCGTTGTCGTCTGAAAGCTCGATCGACATCGACCGCCGCACGCTATTCTAGTGTCCAAGTCGGTGTGTTTCCGGCAGCCAGGAGGCCCCATGCAGCCGACAGCAAGGCCAGCCGCCCCTCCCCCGACCGGGAGGGTGCGTCTGACGCCGGCGGGCACCGCACTGGCAATGGCCTGCACGGTCGGCGCCCTGATGCTGGTCGCCACCTTGGGGGTGGCTCAGGGGCCGGAACGGCCGGTAGCAGTTCGGGTGTGGGAAGGCCAGGAGATCATCCCCACGTACGAGCTGGGCCCGGAAGATCCCAACCCCCATTTCTTCGAGCTGGAGGGGACCATCATCTACCCCTATACGATGCAGGACCGGTTCACGACCCGGAAGGTCGATCGAACCTACCGGACCCTGTACCTGGAGAACGAATACCTGCGCGTGATGTGCCTGCCTCAGCTCGGCGGCCGCATCCAATCGGTTCTCGACAAGGTGACCGGGCAGGAGGTTTTCTACCGCAATCACGTGATCCGTCCCGGGCACATCGCCCTGCGTGGCGCCTGGATCTCGGGCGGCATCGAGTGGAACCGGGGCCCGCGCGGTCACACGGTCACCAGCTTCTCTGCGGTCGATGTCGTAGCGGTGCAAAACCCCGACGGTTCCGCGTCGCTGTTGATCGGCGGCACCGAGAAGATCTTCCGCACCGGGTGGCAAGTGACGCTGACCTTGCGGCCCGGACGTCGCGTCCTGGAGGAACGAATTCGCCTGTTCAATCCGACCGATGGCTTTCATCCGTACTATTTCTGGAACAACACGGCGTTCCCCGATACGCCGGGCGCGCGCTTCATCTTCCCTATGCGCCTCGGCACCGACCACGCCGGCGAGCGGTTTTTCTCCTGGCCGCTGTTCGAGGATCGCGATCTGCGCTGGGTGCGCAATTACCCCGAGCCGACGTCGATCTTCGGCTACCGGGTAGAGTTCGATTTCTTCGGCGCCTACGACGTCGACCGCGACTTCGGGGTCGTCCAGTTCGCCAACCACCATCAGCTACCCGGCAAGAAAGCCTGGACCTGGGGCCAGTCCGACGCCGGCAAGGTCGCCCAATCCGTTCTGACCGACGAGGACGGTCCCTACATCGAGGTCCAAAGCGGCCCGCTGCGCACACAGGCCGACTTCGCCATGCTGGCACCCGGGCAGGAGATCTCGTGGCAAGAATGGTGGTATCCGGTCAACGGTCTCGGCCTCGGCTTCGAGTACGCGACCCGCGACCTTGCCGTGCAGCGGGTCGATCTGTCGGGCCGCATAGAGCTCCGGATCGCGTCGAATGGCTCGTTCCCCGGAGCCCGAGTTCAGATCGAACGAATCGACGGACGGGTCGTTCATCGCCAGGTCGATCTGTCACCGGTTCGGACCGACGTGGTCTCGATCGACGTTTCCGGGTTGGGGATCGATGCCGAGAGAGTGCGCCTTCTGATCAGCGTACGGAGTGCCGAGGGCGACGATCTGTTGAGCTACGAATCGCCGCTGCTGATACCGGCGCCGGAGCCGCCCGAGCCCGACCCGGGCCACCGCGACCCGACCGCGGAAAGCGAGTTCCAGCGCGGCTATGAGCTTGACCGGCAGAGCAACCGGGTCGGTGCCGCCCGCCACTACCGGGCCGTGCTCGAGATCGACCCCGGCCACTCCCGGAGTCTACGGGCGCTGGCGGTGCTGGATATGGAATCGGGTCTTCACGAACCGGCGCGCGAGCGGCTCCGGCTCGCCCTACAACGCGACGACTCCGATGGCATGACCTGGTATCTGCTGGCGGTCACCAATCTTTGGCTCGGTGACCTGGAGACCGCGATCGCGGCCGGATACGAGGCCGTGGAGCGCCCGGGGACGGTCGGTCTGGGCTACAGCGCGATCGGCCGCGCCCGCGCACGGCTGGGGGACTACCGAGGCGCGACCGAGGCATTCGCCGCCGGTCTGGCGGCGGGAGGAGCGGATTGGACGCGGCTGTTCGAGCTCGCGATGCTGGCAACCTATGGCGTCGGGCAGCAGGATGTCGCCGCTCAGCTCGGCCGGCAGTCGACCCGGGCGGGAACGTTGCGGCTGCTGCCGAGTGCGATCCAGGCTCTGGGAACCGGCGACTCGCTGCGAGAGTTCGTCCTGGGCGCAAGGCGCTGGCTGGGCGAACCGGAGTTCGCTTTCCTCGAGTTGAGCCTCGCCTTTGCCGATGTCGGCCTGGTGCGTGACGCCTACAATGTGCTCGAGGCAGCGGTGAGCAGCCTCGCACCGGCCCAGCGCCGGCCGCTGCCCCTATACTACCTTGCGTACTTTGCGGATCGTCTCAGAGACGAGCAAGAAGCCCGGCGGTGGCTGGCGGAAGCGGCCAGTCGGCCGGCTGCCGCGGTCTTCCCGTCCCGTCCCGAGACCCTGGCGGTGCTCCAGTACGCGCTCCGGGTACGCGCCAACGACGGTCGTGCTCACCTGTACCTGGGCAATCTATACGCGGGCCTCGGACGGCTGGCCGAAGCGGTCGCACAATGGCGACTCGCGATCCGGCACGGCCCGGATCTCGCGGTCGCGCGGCGCAATCTGGCGTTCTACGAGTGGAAGGTGACCGCCGATCTGGATGCGGCCGCGCCGCTTTACGCGAAGGCCAACAACGCCATCAAGGCAATCGTGCCGATGGTGCCGATCGCCAACGGCGCGTCCGCGTCGGCCGCGTTGAAGGGCGTCAAGAACGCGCATTTCCGCCCGTTCGGCGCGCCGCTCTTCCACAAGATGGATCCCGGCAAGGACACCTTCGTGTTCATGCAGAACGCCGAGCCGATCAGCCTCTATTGCGCCGACGAGACCGACGGCGAGTCGCTCGCGGTGTGCCAGCAGGTGGTCGAACCGTTGCTCGGTTACGCCATCGATTCGGGCGCCACGGAACCCCGGATCGCCACCAGTTGCACGGCCAACGACGATGCCAGCATCTGGGTCTGCAAATTGCGTGACGGGGTGAAGTTCCACGACGGCTCCGA
>JACZXM010000087.1 GCA_022571615.1 Acidobacteriota bacterium
CAGCAACAATGTGGAGCTGGCGTTGCGCGAACGCAACGAAGCGCTCCAGGAGGCCGACCGCCTGAAGTCGGAATTTATTTCCAATGTTTCCTACGAGCTGCGCACGCCGCTCAACACCATCATCGGCTTCAGCGAGCTGCTTTCGGCGGGCTTCTTCGGCAGCCTCGAGACCCGCCAGGCCGAATACGTCCAGGGTATCTTCGATTCATCCCAGCATCTTCTGCAGTTGATCAATGACATTCTCGACCTCGCCACCATCGAGGCCGGCCACATGCAGCTCGATGTCGGCGCTTTCAATATCGACGATATGCTGGCCGGCATTCTGACCCTGACTCAGCAGCGGCTGCGCACCGAAAACGTGACCCTCGACTTCGCCTGGGGTAGCGACATGAGCCAGGCGACGCAGGATGTGCGCGAGAAGCTCGATCAGGTCTTCCTTCCCGACGACGCAGAGCGGCCTCTGATTCTGCGCTACGACCCACAACTGGATCCCGTCATCCGACTGGGTCTGCACGGCGAGCGCGACCTCTACTCCCTGCGCCTGTACGGAGAGGAACAGATGCGCCGCGATCTCGAATCGTTGCCCGGTGTGGCCGCGGTCAAGATCAAGGGCGGCTTGGAGGAGGAAATCCGGGTAGAGATCGATGAGCGCCGCTTGAGCACCTACCGGCTCAGCATTGCGGAGATCGGCAGACGGCTGGCGGCAGCGAACGTGAATCTCGCCGGCGGCAACCTCCAAGAGGGCCAGACCGAGTACGTGGTTCGCACCCTCAACGAGTTTCAGTCGCTCGAGGAGATCGGTGACATCGCCATCGCCAACCGCGACGGTGCGATGGTTCGGGTCCGCGACATCGGACGCGTCTACCGCGACCACGTGGACCGGGACGTGATCACCCGGGTCAACGGTCAGGAGAGCGTCGAGATCGATGTCTTCAAGGAGGCGGACGCCAATATCGTCTTGGTCGCCGCTACAGTACGCGACCGCGTGTTCGGCACTGCTGCGCAGCGTGCCTTCGTTGCCGCCGACACGCCAGCCGACGCCACGGGGCAGGAGCAACAGGATCGCCTGCAGCGGCGGATGAACAACTACCTGTCTTACCACCTACCGCCGGGCATTTCCGTCACCCTGTTGGCGGACCAGTCCACCTTCATCGAGAACGCCCTGAGCGAAGTCCGCTCGACCGCACTCTGGGGCGGTGTGCTGGCGATCATCGTTCTGTACCTGTTCCTGCGGCAACTGGTACCGACGCTGATCATCGCGGTGGCGATTCCAGTCTCGATCGTCGCCACCTTCGCGCCCATGTACTGGTTCGGGGTCAGTCTCAACATCATGAGCCTCGGTGGACTGGCCCTGGGCATCGGCATGCTGGTCGACAACTCGGTTGTGGTGCTCGAGAGCATCACCCGGTGCCGAGAAGAGGGTGACGAACCCCTTCAGGCGGTGATACGGGGAGCCGGAGAAGTAGGCACCGCGGTCGTGGCATCGACTCTGACCACGGTCGCCGTCTTCGCGCCCATCGTCTTCGTCGAGGGCGTTGCCGGGCAGGTCTTCGGCGATCTGTCGCTGACCGTCGTCTTCTCCCTGCTGACCTCGCTACTGGTGGCGCTCTTCCTGGTCCCGATGCTGGCCTCGCGACCGCTGCTCGCCGGCACCGGAACACAGCTCGGCTCGGCGGCGGCCGACACCGACCCGCCGCCGCGTTGGTCGCGGGCCCAGCGCATCGCCCGCAGCCCGCTCGGACGCCTCCCGGGCATAGCCCTCCGTGCCGTCGCCGCGGGCGCGATCGCCTTGATCAAGGGACTGGCCGTGTTGATCGTGCTGGCCACGACTCCCGTCTGGATCTGGTGGCGTCCGTTCTCGGCCGCGGCGCTATGGGCCTCCCGACGAACGGTTCTTGGAGTCGACCTGGCGGCCCCGTTCTGGCCGGAATTGTTGGAGTTCGGTGTCTTGGCAGCCCTCGCTTGCGACCTCGCGCGTTCGTTCTCGCGGCGGCCGTCGGATCGCGGGCGGGCCGGCGTTCTGTACCGCTTACTGCGAGTTCTCGGTGCCGCCTATGGTTGCGTGCTCAGGGCTCCCCTGCAGATCGTCCTGGCAACACTCGGTAAGGTCTTGCTCGCCGCCGGCATCGTGATGCTGACCCTGACCGCCGCCCTGCTCGGCAGCATCGTGGGCTTGCTCGTTGTTACCACGGCCCCGCTGCTCGGCGTTTTCGATGGCCTGTTGCAGGCTGTACGCCGCGCCTATCCGCGGGTCTTGCGATTCGCGCTCCGCGCTCCAGCGATCACCGCTGCACTACTGTTGTTGGCCACCACCGCGACGCTCTATCTCATCGTGCCTCGTCTGGGCCAGGAGCTGATCCCGGAGGTGCGGCAGGGTCTGTTCGACGTCCAGGCGCGCCTGCCGGTCGGAACACCCATCGAGATCACCGATCAGACGCTGGTGGCGCTCGAGCGACTCATACGCGCGACCCCCGGAGTCGAGGCGGTGGCAACCTCGATCGGCGTCGACCGCGAGGAGTTCGACCCCGACCCCGAAGCCGGAGAGCATTCGGGGCGGTTCACGGTAAGACTCCAAAGACCGGAAGGCATGCGGGTCGACGAGGACCAGGTGATCGACGCGATCCGCGACCGGCTGCAGGGTATGCCGAACGTCGTCACCAAGATCTCCAGGCCGGCGATGTTCTCCACCAAGACACCGATCGAGGTCGAGATCCGCGCCGATGACCTGAACACGCTGCAGCGGGTCTCGGAGCGCGTCAGGGAGCGGTTGGCGGTGCTTGCCGAGCTCAGTGATGTCAAGTCGACGCTCCAGCGTGGCCACCCGGAGATACAAATCCACTACGACAGAGAACGGTTGTCGCGTTATGGACTCGATATCGCCCAGGTTGCGGCGCTGGTGCGCAACAAGGTGCAAGGTGAGGTAGCGAGCCGGTTTCGCCGCGGCGACCGACGGATCGACATCCGCGTTCGGGTTCGACCCGAGGATCGGGCCACGATCGCCGATCTGCACCGGCTGGTCGTAAACCCGGGACAGGCCAACCCAATCCGTCTGGACTCGGTGGCCGTGCTGCGTCTGGCCGAGGGTCCGAGCGAGGTCCGACGGATCGACCAGCGGCGCGCGGCGGTGGTGTCGGCCGGCACGCGTTCCGACCTGGCGACCGCCACGGCTGCCATCGAGCAGGCCCTGTTACAGGTCGACGAGGCGGGTGCCTATACGTTCGCCATCACCGGGCAGCGGCAGGAGATGGAGCGCTCGACACGATCACTCGCTTTCGCGCTGTCATTGGCGATCTTCCTCGTCTACGTGGTCATGGCGTCGCAGTTCGAGTCACTGATCCATCCATTCGTGATCCTGTTCTCGATTCCGCTGGCGGCGGTCGGTGTGGTGGTCGCGCTGTGGGTCCTGGAGATCCCGCTCAGCGTGGTGGTGCTGCTCGGATGCATCATGCTGGCCGGTATCGTGGTCAACAACGCTATCGTGCTGGTGGACTACATCAACCATTTGCGACGCCTCGGGAGCGAGAAGATCGACGCCATCGTGCAGGCCGGCAGCGTCCGCCTGCGCCCGATTCTGATGACCACCTTCACCACGGTGATCGGCTTGCTGCCGATGGCGCTCGGGCTCGGTGACGGAGCCGAGATCCGCGCTCCGATGGCCATCACCGTCATCGCCGGCCTGTTGACCTCTACCGTTCTCACGCTGCTCGTCGTCCCCGTCGTTTACGCGGTCCTGGACCGGAAGGCTTGACGTGAACAAATTCTCCCGCGCTTCGGCGCTGCCACGAATGTCGGTCCGCCGTCCCGTCACGATGGTCATGCTGTACACGGCGATGCTGGTGCTGGGGGTGATCGCTTACAGCCGCCTTCCGGTGGACTTGATGCCTGCCGGTTTCTCGCCCCCCTTTCTCGGCATCTGGGTCCCGTATCCCAACAGCACACCGGAGGAGGTCGAACAGACGATCGCCCGTCCGGTTGAAGGCATGCTCGGCACCATTTCGGGGGTGCGCTCGATCAGCAGCAACAGCAGCTCGGGAGGCTGTTGGGTTTTTCTGCGCTTCCACCAGAACACCAACATGGACGTCGCTTACGCCGACGTGCGGGATCGGATGGACCGGGTGATGCCGGAACTGCCCGAAGATATCGAGCGCACCTGGGTGCGCAAGTTCTCCAGCGATGATCAGCCGATCCTGTGGGCCGGCTTGGAGATCAACCGCGAGTTCGACGACCCCTACACACTGCTCGACGAGATCGTCGTGCGCGAGCTCCTCCGCATCGACGGAGTGGCCAACGTAGAGCTGTTCGGGGTGCCGCAGCGATCGATCCAGGTGCTTCTGAACCAGGAGCGCGTCAAGGCGCACGGGATCGACCTGGCGGCGCTGGCAGCGCGCCTGCAGCAAGACAACTTCAGCCTCTCGTCGGGGTTCGTCATCGAGGGCGAACGGAAGATGTACGTGCGATCGGTCGGCCGCTATCGCACCGTAGAGGATGTTGCGGCACTGCAGATCAACTCCGAGGGCGTCACGCTCGGGGACATTGCCCGCGTCAGCTACGAGGAGCCCGAACGCCGTCGGATCACCCGCGTCGGCGGCAAGCGCGGTGCCATGATTTCCGTCATGAAGGAATCGACAGCGAACACCGTGGAGGTTGGAGCCCGGGTCATGGCCCGAATGGAGGAGCTGTTCCGCACCACGCCGGCGCTCCAGGGCATAGCCTTCCGCCCGCTGTTCGATCAGGCTGCCTTGATCAACGAATCGATCTCCCAGCTCCAGGATTCGATGCTCTGGGGAGCGGCGTTCGCCGTCATCGTGCTGCTTCTGTTCCTGCGGCGCTTGCGGATGACGTTGGCGGTAATGCTGGCAATGCCCTTTTCGCTGATGATGGCGATTATCGTTCTGTACTTCGTCGGCTGGTCGCTGAACGTGATCACCATGATGGGAATCATGATCTGCATCGGCCTCGTGGTCGACAACTCCATCGTCGTGGTCGAGAACATCTATCGCCGCGCCCAGCAGGGAGACGACCGGCAGACCGCCGCCGAGGTCGGCGCCTCGCAGGTGGTGCTGGCCATCACCATCGCCACCCTGACCACGGTGGTAGTAATCGTGCCGCTCGTGGTGATGAACGACGACGCAGGATTCTCTTTCTACATGTTGCGTCTCGGCACCCCGATGGTCGTGGGTGTGCTGGCATCGCTGCTCGTCGCGCTGACATTGATCCCGCTTCTGACCGTGCGCTTCACCAGCTCGCGAACGGTGCAGGAGCCGCGGATCATCACCCGCGTCACGGGCTGGTATCGGAGCACCACCGCGTGGGTGCTCGATCATCGTCTCGACGCCACGTTGATCATGCTGGTGGTGGTCGCCAGCGCCGCGTTCCCGCTGAGCAAGGTCGCCTTCGTCGGTGAGGCACGCGGCAACATCGGCAACATCGAGATCGACCTCGATCTGCCGCAAAACCTCAGCCTCACGGAAGCCGAGTCGCTGGTGGCACGGATGGAGCAGGCCGTCTACGAGTACGAGCAGGAGTGGCGGATCCGCACCGTGACGGCGCGGTTGAGCCCCGGCGATGGCGAACTGGAGATCTTTCTCCAGCCTCCCGAGCGGCTCTCCTGGTGGCGCTACACATGGCGCAATTTCGCCGTTGGCGTGCTCGGCCACGATCCGGGTGCGCCGCGCCGCGAGGAGATCATGCAGCTGCTCCCCGACATCCTGCCCGAATTCCCCGGTGTGGACTACGAGATCGAGGTGGCGGGCGAGAACGAGTCCAGCGACCGGCTGGTGCGGCTGATGCTGTATGGCGACGATACCGACCAGCTGCTGGTCATCGCCGAGCGCGTCGCGGAACACCTGCGCGGCAAACCCGGGATCCTGAGCGCCAGCTCTGCCCTCGAGCGCGGGCAGGACGAGTTGCAGGTCCGCATCGACCGCAAGTTGGCCGAGCAGGCCGGCGTCACGCCGCAGACGGCGGCACGATTGATCAACTTCTCGCTGCGCGGCATCGAGCTGCCTGAGCTTCGCCTCGGTGAGCGCGAGGTCAACATCCGTTTCCAGCTAGAGAAGCAGGACCGCGAGACCCTACAGCAGCTCCGAAACCTGTCGATCCCCACCGTGCACGGCACCCAGGTGCCGCTTGGCGCCATCGCCCGCTTCGAGGTCGCGCGCACCCCCGGCCAGATCAGCCGGCGCGACGGCAAGACGTCGATGACCATCCGACTGTTGACCGTCGACGACGACGTCCAGCAGGTCTACCGGTCGATCGAGGAGGTGATGGCTCAGACCCCGTTACCCGCGGGTGTGAGCTGGGACAAGGGCGATCGCTTCGCAAATCTCCAAGAGAGCAACCAGGCCCAGGCAATGGGGCTGTTGCTGGTGATCGTTCTGGTGTTCATTCTGATGGCGATTCTGTTCGAGTCGCTGCTCCTGCCGTTCTCGGTAATTCTCACCCTGCCGTTCGCCATCGTCGGCATGTTCTGGGCGCTGTACCTGACAGGAACATCCAACGACCTGTTCACCGGAATCGGGATGCTGGTGCTGGTGGGGATCGTGGTCAACAACGCCATCGTTCTGGTCGACCTAGCCAACCGGTTGCGCGCCACGGGAATGGACCGCCGCGAGGCGCTCATCGAGGCGGTGGACCAGCGATTGCGCCCGATCGCGATGACCGCGATGACAACCATCTTCGGCCTGCTGCCGATGGCGGTGGGCAACGTCGACATGATCGGAATCTCCTACGCCGGCATGGGCCGGGGAATGGCCGGCGGATTGCTGCTCCACTCGATGATTACCCCGCTGGCGGTGCCGCTGCTGTACACGCTGCTGGACGATCTACGGCACGTCGGGGTGCGCGCTGCCTCCGCGCTCAGGGGCGGCGCCGCCATCGAGCCGTCGAGCTAGCAGAGGGTTCCGCGCGCTTTGTGGCTGCTAGCACCTCGTGGCGGGCCCCGCTTCGCGCCCGGCGCCAAGCTTGCCGATCAAGAAACGCCGGCAGGCCTGCTTGATGCGGCGTGACCAGAGAATACTGATGTGCCCATGCGGCGCCCACAACGGCTCCACACCCCAGGCGGCGCGAAGGCGCGAGATGGCCTGGTGGCTGACCACGTTGTCATACTGCCCGGCAATCACCAGCAGGCGATCGGACGAGACGAGCCGGCGGCGGCGGACTGGAGCGAAGCGTTGGAAGATCTCAGCCCACAACAGCTCGTCGATGCCCGCGCGGGCGATGCTGCCGCGGATGGCCTCCATCAACGGGGAGAATCGAAGCGTGTCGAGCGGATCGACCACCGGGGTCCACAACGCCACCGCGTCCCAGTCGGCGCGGCACGTCGCCGCCAGCGCAGCGACCCATCCGCCCAGGCTTATCCCCCACAGCCCTACACGGCGGCGGCCGTTGGCACGCAGCCACCCAGCCAGCCCGCAGGTTTCCTCCACCGCCAATTGTAGCGCCCTCCCGGTGGCCGCCAGATCAGCCGACAGACAGCGCGCACCCGAGACCGAGCCCGGCGGTGTGCGCTCGATGTGCGCCGGCAAGCGAGGGATCCAGACCTCGATCCCGGCGGCCAGCAACCGCTGCGCCGCGCTGCGCATCAGCAGCACGTGCCCGGGCGTGGCCAGCCAACCGTGTAGGAACACCAAGGCCGCGTCCGTCGCCCCGTTTGTAGCCGGGTACCGAGTGGCCACCCAGTCGCCGCCCGTCTCCCTCCAGAGCTCGCCGCGCTCAGAGCGTCGCTCGCGAACCGGTGTCATATCCGCCGCCCCGATCGACTCGAACGGATCGCCGGGCAGGGTTTCCAGGTAAGCCCGCACCACCTCCGCTTGCGGTTGCGGCTGGCGTCCCCCGATTCGCCAGCGTACGACCCGCGCGTTGATCCAGTCCAGTGTGTGCGCTTCCAGCACGCCCATTGGCTTTTCCCTGAAACTTCCCGACTTGCAGACACCAAGTTGATGCAAGAGAACCCGACGGGATGAAACTTTTCCGCCCGCCAGCGCGTCCTATTGTTCTGAAAGCGGTCAGGAGCGCGCCGGCCTTGTTCCGCATACGGACGTAAAGGGGAGCGGCCTTGGGGTTCGGGCCGGCGCGCTGTTGGCCGCTTCCTCGTTGACTGGCGCTCTCCCCCGCATTCTGGCACACGCCCCCGTACAACTGGCACGCAGGTTGCAAGAACAGCAAACGGAACACGAATCTTGTGCCGCTGGCGAACGCGGGCGGCCGCGAACCAACCGGGGTGGAAGATGATGACGATGGTTGCAGTGCAGTTGGAGACGCCCTCGAGGGGACAGCTGGATGCGATTTTTGAGGCCGAGCGCCGCAATCTGGCGAATGAGCAGCGCGACGTGCACGCCTGCCGGCAGCTCTGGCGCACGGTGCTGCAGCGCACCGTAGACGACATCTGCTTCTTACGCAGGCATCGCCACTACACCAAGCTGAAGAAGCATGAGGAGGAGCGGTTGCGTCGAATCCGCGAGAATCCGCCGGCGGATTTCGTTCGTGGCGCCTGGTTCGAGCAAATCTGCGACTACCTGCAGGTCAATCCCGACCGCCTCCGGCGGGCGATCCAGGAGATCGAGGCCACCACCTGACGTTATCGAGGCGTATTTACGATCCGGTAGCAGGGGAGCGCGCGCGCTCCCCTGTTTGCCTTCGCGGGATGGCTGACGTTGAATGGATTCTCGGTGCGGGCCGCCACCCAACGGACCGTCCGAGATGTCGACATATCGACGTTGTCCAATAACGGTCGTGCCGCCTTCGACACGGCCGGCCAGCCAGGCCCGGCACCTCGCATGGTGACGCGATGGTATGTGAGCTGGATCACAATGAAAGTCGCCTTCATTGTCGACACCCTACAGAGCCATTGGCCACGGGGGAAATCCAATGGTGGTGCAACCGTAGGGTGCCCAGAGCGCGCACCTTGGCGCCAGTCGGGTGCCCATTTGGGCGCGCTGGGTAACCCGTGTGCACCCACTCCCTG